>JAISEQ010000526.1 GCA_031264045.1 Deltaproteobacteria bacterium | reverse complement strand
GGGGGGTGGGGGGGGGGGGGGGGGGGGGGGCGGGGGGGGGGGGGGGGGGGGGGGGGGGGGCGGGGGCGCCGCCCCCCCCCCACTGAGGGGTCGTTAGGGGGGTGAGGGGCGGGAAGAGGTCAGGCGGGCGCTTTGGAGACGGGGCGGGAAGAGGCCCGGGAGTCCCCCCGCCGGTTCAGGGGATAAGGGCAGGGGCCCTCCCGGATCTCCGGTAGGGCCCCGATTGCCCGTGAAGCGGTACGGTCCGGCATGAGGGTCGGAGGCCGGGCCGTCAGTCCCTCCCCCTCTTGGTCACGAGGAAGATGGTGAAGTAGGAGGGGTCGTCCGGGAAGTCGTCGTCCAGGCCGTCCGTGACCTTCTCGTTAGGCAGGCCCAGCTGGGAGCAGAGCGCGGTGTTGGCCGCGAGCTTCTTCTCCTTGATCATGTTTATGACCTTCTCGCGGCCCCTGTAGGACTTCATGATGGCCAGGTTGTCGGACTTGTCAATCAGCGCGGAGAAGTTCTCCTCGTCCCCGGTGCCGGAGAGCACCGTGAAGGACTCGGAGTTCAGGCACAGGGGCCGGTTGAGCCTCGCCGCGGCCAGCTGGTAGCTGGTGATGCCGGGCACGCTCACTATGGGGGCCTCGGGGATTATTTTCTTCAGGAACGGCAGGAGGTAGGAGTAGGTGCTGTAGGTGAGGCAGTCCCCAAGGGTGAGGAACGCGGCCGATCTCCCGGAGCGCAGGACCCCGGCCACGCTCTCGGCGTTGGCAGCCCAGGCCCTGTCCAGCTGGTCCCCGTCCGCTGTCATGGGGAAGTTAAGCGTCTCCACCTCCGCGCCGGGCTTCAGGTGCGGGGAGGCTATGTCCCGCGCTAGTGAGTACTCGTTCTTGGTGGAGGCGGCGGTGAAGACCACGTCCACCTGGTTCAGGATCCTCACCGCCTTCAGGGTAAGGAGCTCTGGGTCGCCCGGGCCCACGCCCAGCCCGTAGAATGATCCTAGCTTGTCTGTCATCTTTCTCTTTCCGGAATTCGGTTGGTTGGTGCTCCCGCCCCGCCTGAAGCCAGGCGCGGCGGGCGGCCGGGACGGCCGACCGCGTGAAATTGTCCCGGTTCCCCCGCTCTGGAGGCGGGGGTCCGGAGCGCGCCCGTCCGGCCGCGGGCCGCCTGGGGCCGCGGGGGGTGCGCCGTGCTTCATGTTGATAGGAGGGTGGAGTGAGCGGACGAGAGGCGGACGGCCGGGAAGAGGGGAGCTTCAGGGACGCCTGGGTGTCGGCAGGGGCGTGTGCCGTCCGGGAAGGGCCGGGGGCGGTCTTCCCGCGCGGCGCCCGCGAGCGCCGGGGTTCCGCCGTCCGCCCCTTGATGGGGGCGCACGGCTGGGAGGATGCCGCCCTCAGGGGGCGGGAAAGCTGACGGCGGGCGGCGGCACGGAATGCCTGCCGTATGGGAAGGGAAGCCCGGCCTGCTGACGGTACCGCGCGGACGGGATGGGCCGGAGGTTACGGGCCGGGACGGGAACACCCGTCCGGAGGGGAACGGGAAGGCCGATGGGGCTGGAGAGGTTCGGGCTTACGGGGTCCCGGTTTCCCCCGGAGCCTTCTCCAGCGCCTCCTTCAGCGCCTCAAGCACCGCCTGTGCATGCCCCTGCGGCTTGACCTTGGACCAGAGCTTCCTGACCTTGCCGGAGGGGTCCACCAGGGCCGTGGTCCTCACCACGCCCATGTGCTCCTTGCCGTAGAGCATCTTCTTCTGCCAGACGCCCGCCGCCTCCAGGAGCTTGTGTTCGGGATCCGAGAGCAGCCTCAGGGCGTAGGAGTTCTTGTCCGCCGCCTTGCAGAGGGCTCCCGGGGTGTCCGGGCTCACCCCCGCCACGGCCGTGCCCAGCTTTTCGAATTCCGGCAGGAGGGCATCGAACTCGTGGGCCTCCAGGGAGCAGCCGGAGGTGGAGATCTTGGAATAGAAGTAGATGACGGCCCAGCTTCCGACAAAATCCTTCAGGCGGGCCTTGGCGCCTCGGGCGTCCGGAAGGGTGAAGGACGGGAACTTGCGTCCGGTCTCGAGCATGGATGGACCTCTTTTCGGCCCGGCCTCGCGGCACGTTGGGCAGGGCGAAGGTTGCCCGGAAATCTCACGGTCGGATTCGGAAGGCAGCACGCGTGGCCGTTAATGGGCCCCGGCAGAACGCGAAGGGCTCCGCCGCTGTCCTGGTCAGCCGCGTCCTGAGCGGGTCGGCCCCGACTCCGCCTTGTCCTGCCTGATCCGCTCGGCCTCCCCGGGACCGAGGTTCCGGGCGGCGTGCCCGCCCGATCCGGACGCCCCGGGCTACCTTCTCCTCTCCCCCTGCGGGGTTGCGGCGTTCCTTGAGACGGCCCTGGCTATCTCCCTGTCGAGCTCGTCCAGGATCTCCTCGCCTATCTCGGACTTGAAGCGTTCGCGGACAGGGGACAGGGCGCTCTTCCACAGGGCCCTGTCGGGACTCTCGTTTACCTCCATGGACGACTTGAGCGTGCTCAGGGTCTCCGGGCCCTCGAACCCGTCCGTGAGCGCCCGGTGGTAGTGCATGGCGTCCCGGGAAGCCGCGCGGATGAGCGCCCGGTCGCCGTCGGGAAGCTTGTTCCAGACTCCGGCGGATATGAACATGGGAGCCGGCAGGTAGAAGTGGCCTGTGAGCGTGAGGTTGTTCTGGACTTCGAAGAGCCTGCTCGTGACGATGACCGGCAGCGGATTCTCCTGGCCGTCCACGGTCCCTGCCTTTAGGGTGTCGTAGAGGTCCCTGAAGGCCAGCGGCACGGGGTCGGCGCCCAGGGTCCTGAAGACCTCCATGTCGAACCGCGACTCCATGGTGCGGATCTTCAGGCCTTTCAGATCCCCCGGGACCGAGACCGGCTTCGCGGCGGTGGTCATGTGCCGCAGGCCGTTCTCGAAGTAGGCGAGGCCCACGAGCCCCGCCCCCTCGGCCTTCAGGAGGGTCATCTCCCCGAATGGGCCATCGAGGACGCTTCTGGCCGTAATGGCGTCATCGAAGAGGTAGGGGAGATCGAAGGCCAGGAAGTCGCTGGTGAAGCCGTACAGAGGGGCCGTTGAGGTGACTATGAGATCTATCTCCCCCATCTGCGTCCGCTCTATCAGCTCCCTCTCTCCCGTGAAGTGGGCAGAGGGCCTTATGTCCAGCGCGATCCTTCCCCCGCTCCTGTCGCGCACCAGCTGGGCCATGTAGCCGAGGCCCTTGGCGATGGGGTGTCCGGGATGGAGGATCTGGGCGGCCCTCAAGGTCACTTTCGCGGGGGCTTCAGTGCCGGAGGGCCGGGCGGCATCGGAGGTCTCCCGGACAGCGGGGTCCCTGACCCCCGCTGGGGCCGCCTGAGCCGGGGGGGCGTTCACCCCCTCGGGTGCCTCCTGGGCGGCGAGAGCCGAGGCGCAGAGGACGAGCAGGGCAACGAGGACGCTCGCCAGGGCAGTTTTTGCCGAGGCAGTACCGGCCCTGGAGATGTCTGGCATACGCACCTCCTTAAGTGATAGGGGTGAAGGGGCCGCGTGTCCGCCCCGGAGGAGGGGCCGAGGCATGGGCGTGTTCCGGTCGGGAGCCGGAGAGATCCCCTGAAAGGGGCCGCTGGGCGGGAATCGAGTGCGGCCAAGATTGTACAGACGGCGGGGAGGGCTTGTCAACGTCCGGAACAGGCCTGACCGGGGCAGGGACTGGAGGCATGTGGCGCGTGCCGCGGAAGTGGACTGCGGCTGACGCGGGTGAGCCGTTCCGCTGCTGAATCTTCACGGGGATTAAGGAGGAGGGAGAGGAGCGGAGGGTGGCGGCAGGATCTGGGGCTGCCGTATCGGGGGCAGCCAGGCGGGACTCCGGCACGGGGACGGAGTTCTTGCCATGTTCCGTTGCCTGGCCGGCTCCCCGGCACGGGACAGGAGCCTGATCCTTGTCAGGGGAGGTTCGGAGTCCCGGTACGGGATCTTCTGGCCGGATTCCCGCCTTTCCCGGGAGCGGAGGACTCCGTCTCCTGCGTTGGCCGAGGGTGGGCGTCCGCGGACCGCCCGCCGGCTGGGCGGCGGAAGCGGCAAACGACGGTGTCCGTCCGGGCAGGACCTGGCCAGCCGGCAAGAAGAATATGAAGTTCCTCTGCCCGAAGGAAAGATTTCATCAGCTTGAGCGCCAATCCCGGAACTTCGGAGACCTCGGCGGAATCGCGTTAGCGGAGGCGGGCCGGAGGCCTCAAGCCGGTACGGCCGAAGCCCTGTCCTTCCTGCTCCCTTCCTTCCGGAGCCTGCGCCTCATGTCATGATGCAGGTCAGGCAAGAGGCATGATTCCTGCTGGCCGGGACAGGAGTGCACGGTGCTGGCGAATGACGAATCTGCACTCTGTATCTCTTGGAGGCAGGAAAGGTATTTTCAGAATCGCTTTCGACAAGGCTTCAGTCATTTCATCTGATAAGGTGTCTTGCGAATCTGCTGATAAGGTGTCTTGCGAATTTGGTGAATTGGAGGACGTTTTGCAACAGCGCAGTCGGCTCCAAAAGGTGTCTGACAGTGATTAGTGTCGCGTTTCCCAAGAATGGCATTTTATTTCCAATATCAAGAACCTGATGGTTATGTTGTACCAAGGTGCGTGTCTAAAATTTTTGAATACGGTCCTGTCAGAGTTTACGATTGGCTGACAGGCTTAAACTCTTGTTGCCTTTCCAATAAAACCAGTCGCACAAATATCTTTGGCGTTGGCGATTAAGGATCATCGGATGCCATGAACAGATTCATGGAGGTATCAGTGGATACACGGAAAGATAGGTTCTGCAGGGAATCTGGTAGCTTTGATGCACTGCAGGAAGTGATAACTGAACTTGCTGTAAGTAAATATCAAAAGCATAACATCATGAATATTTGTTTTATGCAGAGACAATTTAGATTTTTTTGGTAATGTTTCTCGTTCATGGTTCTGATTTTACGGGTTGTGCCTGTGTCCAGATGCTGACGGTGCATCCGACTCTTTCTGCGTGTTCTGATGTCGGCGAGTTCTATGAACATAGGTCAGCAGTCCATAGCATGCCTGCTTCTGCCGCCTGTATCCCAGGCATTCCGAAAACTGGCCTGACAAACCGAGAGATCGTTTAGTTCAGAATGGATTATCAGGATACAGTATGATTTATCCTGGAGCAGTCTAGTGTATCAGGATACAGTATGGTTTA
Organism: Deltaproteobacteria bacterium; assembly: GCA_031264045.1. Classification (GTDB taxonomy): domain Bacteria; phylum Desulfobacterota; class Desulfarculia; order Adiutricales; family Adiutricaceae; genus JAIRZX01. The sequence continues at coordinate 15,319 of JAISEQ010000526.1, read as the reverse complement.
TCCTGGAGCAATCTCGTGTATCAGGATACAGTTTGGTTTATCCTGGTACAGTTAATTTATTTCGCATCGAAGACGATTTTTATACCGAGATGCTCCCAGCATCTGTCCATGAGGACGGAGAGTTTTCAGGATAATTCACGTGGCTCACGACATCCTTCAGAGACAGGAACGGGGTACAGTGTTTGTCGTTTGAGATGGTGCGCATGCGAGTAGAGCCGCTCAATAATCTATCAATCCATCTATTTTAAACTGTACATGGCGTATGTCGCCTTTCCAGTAACTGGTACGTTGCTGGGGTAGAGGCACTGGCGGCCAAGGAGCTTGAGGCTGGCTAACGCAAGGGAATTATTTCTTCGTAAGGCCTCTTTATGGCTTGAAATTTTTAGGTTGTCGGGTATTTTCTGTATTCAATTTGTTTTCCGTTGATTAAATTCTTGATGGGGAAATAGCCTAAACATGCTACTATTTCGTTTCATGATTGATACCGTTCCTTGAAAATTGAATTTTTCCGTTTCAAGATCGCGGTTCCAGGCCGCATGAGAGATGATTTGACGAATTCCAAAATGAGCTATCAGTATTCCCCACATATCTTACTTAACAAAGTCAGAGATTTTGCTTCTCAGTACATAATTGTTATGTTATAATCACTATTTAATTTCTCGGAACAGCGTTTTAATATCCTGATGTTCATGATATATTGTTATCAATTCCTTGGCAGAAAATTTGTTATGATTGCAGAGAGAAGTTACCACCCTATATGCATCACCTTCATTTTGAATATTGTTTCCATGAAACTGATACTCAATAACTCTGACTGTTATTGAACTGCAATTGTCCTTATCCACCTTATTCTGCACTCTGGTGAGATATGATTTGTCTGGAAGTTCCATATCTACAGGAAATGGAAAATCTGTTCTTGCACGCCAGAGTAAATCTGCGCCAGTATCTGAAGCCATGGTCCAAAAATTAACGCTAAAAATTTTGTTATCATCCAATATCAACATTCCTGGATTCATGTAATTGTAGCCGATGAGCGAACATGCCATTGCCTGTTCATTCAGCTTGTTGGGTCCTATTTCAGATGCAGTGACTATTTGAGTTCCTGTTTCGACAAAGCTGACTACTTTAATATACGGAAATGCCATTTCCCATTTTTCTAAAGGTTTGCATCCAAAATATTCAGCATTTTCGTGACTATTTGGTAAAGAAAAACAGGATTCATCAATACTCATGATTCGTCTATCTCGATACCAAGACCCCTATGCACCTTGGGGCGAAATGGGCTTGAGTACGAGTTTAGCAACTTCTTGGAGCACATCTGAGTCAAGTCGTTCTCTGGCATTTGCAATATCGCTCTTTGATGGCAATTGATTTCGGAATAACCTGGCGACATCAAATCCATGCTTTGGAAAACTATCCTCAACACCTCTTCCTGAGAATTATCGCGCCAGAGAGCAAGGGCGAGAATGAAATATACTACAGCGTGTGCCGGAAACAAACGTATGCGGAGACTTGCCTTTTTAAATTTAGATAATGCTTTATCAATAACATTGTACGGGCAAACCTGTGTTAGAAATCCGAAACTGATTAAATTCGGGATATCCATGGTTGAGGGAAGTAACTATTTGAATCGGGAAATTTGGCAGCTCCATTGCAAGATTAACCTTCAGAAACATCCGGCTGAAACGAAAGGAAACTATTATACATAATTTTGTGCGCTTCAGAAATGTCAACGGATGCGCGATGTCAGCGGATGCGCGGTAGACGGTCGGCTTAATGCTTGCCGGATTTACAGAGTCTTTAGTTTCAGCTCTAAAGTGTTGACTCCTTCTTAACCCTTAGTGCGTGAGCAATACAATGGAACAGGAATGCCCCGCATTCGACTGCTGTTGGTGGTTGCTGGCCAGAATTCGTGAATTGATGAGGTTGATAAGCATATAAAGTTAGCTTTATTTTGTTAAAATTGCTAAATATAACTTGTGGCCAAAAACATGTATTGTTTATGATTTGATTTATGATTTGGCTTATGTTTGCCATGCATCTGTCAACAGTGCGGGACATCCGTTTTCCCGTGCCTCCCGCGTTCACTTCCGCCGCCGTCCGTATTCCCTTCCGGCACCCGTTCCGTCCGGCCGCGGAAGGACGGCCTGTCCTCGGTTGCGATTGGTCCCGAGGGTGCGGCACCTGCCGTGTTCCGGATGTGATGACCCCTTCCGATGGAAGGGATGTCGCATGGCTGTCTGAGGACTTCCTGCCGTTTCTTCCCTTATGTTTGAGCGCGGTTCTTCTCTGGCACCGTCAACTCCGTTGCCGTCAGCAATATCCCGCCGTATCATTCCGCCTTCCCTGGACAGAGCGCTCCCCACGGTCCAGCAGGTCCGGCCGGACCCTGGACTTCCGGTCCGCCGGTGCCCAGTCCGTCCGGTCGGCGGGGGGATGGCTCAGCTCACCAGATGGCACCTGTGGCCGCAGACCGGGCACTCGTGCATGTACCGTCCTGCCAGGGGCGGCTGGCGGCGTCCTCTGGCCAGAATGCGTCTCAGTAACTTCGGCAGGAGCCTTGACCGCGGCAAATCCGGGCTGATCGTGGCCTTCCCGGATCCGCATCTGGGACATGGCACGCGGCGGATCATCATGTTCTCCTCATGGGGGCCGGGGCCTGAAGTCCGCAAGCGCGGCGGCCTGCGGGCCGTCTTTCCCAACGCTTTCCGCCCCCTGCCGGCTTTCTGGTCCCTACCGGACCCCATGGCCCCCCGGCCGTACGGACGGACTTTCCGGACGTATCCGGGTCAGGCCTTGTCGAGGCCCGGGGAGGCCTCGGCGGTCCCTGTCCCTTCCGGGGCGCCGGAGCCTTCGGGGGGAACGTCCCGTGCCGCGCCGACCTGGGCGGCGTTCCCGCCTCCCGCTTTCTCGGCGTTGGATCCAGGACCCGCTCCGGCGGAGTTCCTGGCGGACGCGGCCGGCTTGAAGTGGGCCGGAACCCCCTCCGCGCCTCCGGCGGCGGCCTTCAGAAACTGGTGGAAGTACAGCACGGCCGACCAGTACGTGGCGGCCAGCGCCACGAAGACCATGACCGTGCCCACGCGGTGGGTGTCCGCCCAGAGGAGCTCGTAGTTCCACAGGAGGCAGAAGAGCGCGGTGTTCTGGGCGAAGGTCTTCTGCTTGCCCTGGGGGGAGGCGGCTATGACCAGCCCCTGTTCAGCGGCTATGGCCCTCAGTCCGGTCACTGCCATCTCCCTGGCGATGATGAGGAAGGCCACCCAGGCCGGCACCCTCCCCAGAGGTATGAGCATGATCAGCGCCGAACCTACCAGGAGCTTGTCGGCCATGGGGTCGAGGAAGCGGCCCAGGTTGGACTCGTTTCCGTAGCGTCTGGCAAGGTACCCGTCCAGGAGATCGCTCAGGGCCGCCGCGAGATAGAAGAGCGCGACCACCATGCAGACGGTCCTGTCGGAGAGTCCCGTGCGCGGCCCCAGCTGAAACCCCAAAACCACCACCACCACCGCCAGCATGCGGCACAGGGTGAGAATGTTGGGGAGCCTGGGGTGTGAGAAGAATCTGTGGAGGAGTGCTCGCATGGGGTTGTCCGGTGGGAGCCGTCCGGCTCGGTATTCAGGCGGGCCTTCGGGCCTGCCGGGGGTGCCGCGTCTGCGCAGGGCGGGATGGGGTGGTGCGGCGCGTCCGGCTTCCCGCGCTACGGCCCCGGCGGGGGCGGCCGCGTCTGGTTGGGCCTTGGTGCCGGAGGATTCGCAGAGGTAGTGCCTGGGGGCGAGTTGCCGCGCGGGGGCACGGGGCGAGGGTCCGAGACGCGGGGACCCGGGGGCCGGCGCTCGGGCGATTGAGGCTCCTGGGTTTCATCTTCCCGGCCCTTCCTCCCGCGCCTGCGGCTCCGGCCTGGCAGGGGGGGCATCTCAGGGCGCGGTTCCCGGCAGGGAGCCGGAACCGGTGTCCATGAGGGCGTCGGGGCCGGTGTCGAGCGAGCGCGGGTCGGGATAGGTGACGTAGGTGGAGGGGCCGGGAGGCGGAGCGGCGGATTCCCCCGATGCCTCGCCGACGGTGAAGAGCGGCCCCATCATCTGCAGGTTGGCGCGAACGGTGCGCACGTAGCCCCGGGTCTCCGCGATGTCCGGGACGCGCCCGGCCCTCGCCACGCGCTCCGGACCGCAGTTGTAGGCGGCTATGGCCAGCGTCAGATCCCCGCCGAAGCGGTTGAGCATCTCGCGGAGATACCTGGAGCCTCCCATGATGTTCTGTTCGGGATCGAAGCTGTCGGTCACCTCCATCTGCCTTGCGGTGTTGGGCATGAGCTGCATGAGGCCCCTCGCGCCGGCCCAGCTCACGGCCTTGGGGTCGAAGGCGCTCTCGGCCTTGATGATAGCGGCGATGAGCGCCGGATCAAGCCGGTACTTGGCGGCCGCCCGCACTATGACAGGCCTCAGCCTGTCCAGCGTGAGCTTCCTGAAAGGAGCCAGCCCGCTCGAGATGGTGATCTGCACCGTCATCATCCTGTAGCGCGGGTCCACAGGGGCGTCGGTCAGGTGCGTGACCCCCGCCTCGTCCTTGAAGGTGTAGTATGTGAGCTCCTCCACCACCACGTCCTGCGTTCTGGGGGTCTTCGGGGCCTTGGGAGGCGGCGGGGGAGGGGGCGGAGGAGGCGGGGCGAACATGGCTCCGGGGGTCTCCTGGACGGAGGCAGGCGCGGTTCCTGCGGGCTCTCCGGCAGACGCTTCCTGCGGGCGCTTCCCGCCGGGCGTCCCCCGGTCGGGGACGGAAGCGGACGCGGACGGCGCGGCTCCCGCGGGCTGCACCCCTCCTGCGGAGTCCGGGACGGCAGCGCCGACGGGCCCACCCGGCGGCGCGGATGTTCCCGCCGCTTCCGGGAAGGTCTCCGGAGCCCTGGGGGGCCAGGAGGCCGCGGACTCCCCCTTGGGTATCCAGTAGGGCACTCCCGTGTCCCTGAGCGGCTTCTCCCAGTACGGGATGTCCTGGAAGCTCCGGGGGGCGGGCTCAGCCGCCGTCTCGTCCGGCGGCGCGGGGGTCCGGACCGAGGGATCGGCACCGGGCGGGGGGATGAGGTTCACCATCGGCTGCCCCGGGCCGTCCTGCCGTCCTGGCCTTCCCCGCTGCCCCGGGCCGTCCTGCCGCACCGGTGGCGGCTGGGGCGCGGGGGGCTCCTCTGGCGCGAAAAGCTGGGCAACGGCCGTGCCGGGGCCGAGCAGCCCTAGGATCCTGGACGGCGTCAGGGACCGGCAGGCAAGTCCGGGAGGGGCGTCATGGGGAGCGGGGGCCGGTCCGGGGGCCGCGGCTCCCGCCAGCATCAGGGCGACCGCCAGCATGGTTGCCTTCGTCCGGTGCTGGGAGGCGCAGGTTCCGCCGGGGATCGGGACTTCCGGAGGTCTTCCGGGCCTGGCCGGGCGGCAGACGGCATCCGGGACATCGGTGGGGGGCGCGGGAAGAACGGATTCCGCGCGACGTGTGCGCGGACCGGTTCCGCAGCCTCCAAGGCGCCCTCCAGTCCCCCCCGGGGGACCTGCCGTCCCTGGCGTCCCCGGCATCAGTTGGAGTTTTGCCTGAGCCAGGCGTCCCTGGTCTCGGCGCTCGCGAAGTAGTGGATCTCGCCGTCCCTCAGCACTGTCAGCGCCTTTCGCTTGTCGAAGAACACTCCCGTGAGGGAGTCGCTCACGAGCTCCTTCGCCTCGTCGTCCGTCTCCCCGCGCCCCTTGGCTGGTCGCACGAGCCCCCTTATCACCCACACGGCGAGATAGAAGAGGAAGGCGATTATGAGGATGCGCAGTATGGAGGCCATGGGCGTCCTTTTCGGAACGTGCAGCGGGGAGGGGCTGGGGGCCTTGGGAGCGGAAGATGCGGAATGATGGGACGGGGGAGCCGGGACGGGGAAACGCGGTCCGGCAGGGGAAGGCGGGGCGAGGGTCCGGCGAAACGCCGGTCCGGGGCCGTACCGGGGAAGGGTGCCCGGACACGGGCGGCCCGGGCGGTCCAGCCGGGGGGTGCATCTCCGGGTGAGGGGCGTGTTCTGGGTTAGGCTGCGTTCGCGGCCTCGGAAATCCTCAGTCCGGGATCCTGCGCACCCCGAGCCCGGCTTCCGGGGGAAGCTGCCGGATCAGATCCTCCACGGTCCTCCCCAGCTCAGGATGGATCCAGCCGGGGCGCACCTCGGCCAGCGGGTAAAGGGCGAAGGCCCTCTCGTGCAGGCGGGGGTGGGGCACCGTGGCCTCCCCGTCGCGCGATACGGTCCCCCCCAGGTAAAGGAGATCCAGATCTATCACCCTGGGCCCCCAGCGCTCCAGGCGGATCCGGCCGAGCCTGGCCTCAACTCCCAGGAGCTCCCTCACGACATGCACGGGGTCGGCGGGCACCAGCCAGATCTCCGCGCGGTTCACGTACTGATCCTGTCCGGGAGGGCCCCCGACCGGGTCGGTCTCCCACATGGAGGAGCGGGCGACGAGCCTGAATCCCTCCAGCTTCCCCATGAGTTCAGAGGCCTTCGATACCGCCCGGCGCGGATCCTCCAGGTTGGCCCCCAGAAGCACCCCGGCCTCCACGGATACGGGCGAGCCCCCAGCAGTGTCCAGATACATGCGTCCCCTCCCGATGACGGATGCCCCCTGATGCCCGGCACGGGACCGGGCGTGCCCCGGGCATCGCGGGGCGGTGGGCGGATCTCGCGCGGAGAGGCCGTCTGGGCGCCGACAATTATACATCAAAACCGACCGGTTCAGAAACGCGCCGGGCCGTCCGGGGCCGGGGGGCCGTCCGGCCCTCCCGCTGGCGCCGCGCATGGGGGAGCGCGCCAGCCCGGCCGGGCCCGCCCGCGGCGGAGGCGTCTCGGAGACAGCCAGGGAGCGGGCGGGCACCCGCCCCCTGCCGTCGGCAGGGGCCTAGGGCGCGTACACTATGCCGGCGTAACCCACCGACTGCTCCCCTCCCGGAAGCACGTCCGACGAGGAGTAGTAGTCTATGAGGCGGCTCCTGGCACCTAGGGCCGAGGCCATCGCGGCGCAGGCCGCGGCCGCCCCCGCCGAGCACGCCGCATGCCTCATGTTCCCGAGATCCAGCATGAGCTCGGGGTCCATGGCCAGCGCCGCGTCTATGAAGTCCCGGTCGTTGCGCTCCCTGAAGCTCTCGCCCGCTGGTCCGGGACCCGCCGGCGCGAACCCGTAGGCGGCCCCGTAGTGGGTAAGGTCCGTGGAGGCCACGACCAGTGCCTTCCGGCCCGCCAGGGCCCTGAGAAGCCCAGCGCCCAGGGCCAGGGCGCTCGCGTCCGGGGCGGCCCTCACGGCCAGGACGCGGGCCCTGGGGAAGTAGTGGCGCACCAGCGGGAGCTCGACCTCAACGGTGTTGTCCCCCGTGGGTCCGCTCCAGCTTCTGAAGCGGAGCTTCCCCTCCGACGCCTCCTGGATCTCCGGGGCCATCCTGGGCAGAAGCTCCGCGGGGTCCAGGGGAGTCTCCCAGAGGTCCTCGGAGTAGGAGACGCTCTCGGATCCCGGTGCGAGATGACCGCCCAGAACGGCCACCGTGGACGGGCCGTCAGGTCCCAGCAGGGCACCGGCGGCCTCCAGGGTCCTCGCCGCGAGCTTCCCCGAGAAGAACCACCCGGCATGCGGGACCACGCACATGGCCGTCTCCCCGGGAACTCCGGATATGGCATGGGCGCAGTCCCTTCCCGAGTAGGCATCCCAGCCCGCTATCTCGTCGCGCACCTCCGAGGCCCTCGCGGGGTACCAGCGCCCGGCCAGATGGGCCTTTCGGAGGGTCGGTCTTGCGGGTGGTCCTGGCATGGGCGGCCTCGCTTGTCTGAAGGCTAGCGCGGCCCGGTCCCTTCGGAGGCCTGCCTTCGCTGCCGGAAATTGGGTGGATGGCGCCTGCCGGCCCGGCGGGCGGTCCGGGAAGCGGCGGGGCGGGGGGGAAAGGCGGCGGTCCGGTAAGCCGCCGGTCCCCGGCCGCAGGGGATGGGCCCGGCGGTGCCGACAGAGGGGTAGCTGAGCGGAAGGGCCGGGAATGGGCCGTAAGGGCCCGTTGAGAGTTGGAAACGTTCTGGAGAAGCCCCGGCGAAAACGTGGAGAGGATCCGGAAAACGGCGGGCCGGAATGAAGGCAGGGAGGCCGGCGGAAGGTTCCGCAGAGGCTCTGATAAAGTCTGGAAATCTTCGGAAGGAGTCGGAAGCTCCTGGAAGCTCAGGAAAGTTTCGGAAATCTCCGGAAAGATTCGGAAATCTCCGGAAAGATTCGGAAAGTTCCGGCAGACCCCGGTCAGTGACAGATGAGGAACAGGGCCGGAAGGGCGCTGGAGAATCAGGAAAAGGTCCGGGAAAACCATGGGCTGGGACTGGAGCGGGCCAGTGCGCCGGAGGGCACTGAAGGGATTGGGACAGCCACTGGAAATCCCGAAAATGTTCGGGAAAATACGGGTTCGAGAGAAGGCGGAAGCTTGCGTCCGGAGGTACGGGAAGGTTACGGAATGCGCGGCGAACGTCCCGGTCCGGATGCGGGGGGGACTGCGGCCATCGTCTGCCCCGCCCGGATCGGGAAAGGGCCGGCTCATGAAAAGCTGGGGAAGCCGTTCGGGAAAAGCTCCGGAAACGCACCCTCCGGCGAAGCCGGGACTTTGCAAGATGCTCGGTTTCGGGGTGCCGGGCTCCTGAAGCCGGAAGATCGGCGGAGCCGCGGCCGGCGGCGTCCCGGGAGGCGCGGAGGCCGGAAGGGCGGGGAAAAAGGGGGGGAAAGGTGAAAAAGGCGGAAAAAAAAGGTCCGAAATGCCCGGAACTGGGCGGGGGAAATGCCCGGCGGGCGGACGGCCCCGGCGGGGAAGGCTTTTCGGGCGTCGGCGGCAGTCGGGGGGATGCCAGGCGGCGGGGACGGAAAAGGGTCCTGAACACCGGATCCCGGCCACGGGACTGGACATCCGGCTGAGGCCCGTCCGTTCTCCGGGAAAGGACGAGGCCCGCTGGATGCTTCCTCACGGATCCGGAAGACGTGGCTGGCGGGAATCCCGTTCATGGCGCCCGCAGCGTCCGGGATAGCCGGACTATACACCAGGGCCGCCGCGCCGGCAAGAAACCGGCGGGAAATCAAGTGTTGACTCCGGTGGAGAATGCCCCTATAATTCCTCCTGTTTTGCAACTCCATTCAATCTTTGGCTCCCCCTTGGCCCGTCATGGGCCGCAGGCTGCCTTGCGGAGGCTACTTCAAGATGGTGAGCGTAGATTTGGACTGGACGCTCGTCGTCCAGCTGGTAACCTTCCTCGTCCTGATGTTCATCCTGAACCGCATCCTTTTCAGGCCCATCCTGAACATCCTGCGCGAGAGGGAGAGGCTCTTCGAGGACCTCAAGGGCAAGTCTGCTCAGTTCAAGGAGCAGCTTGAGCTCGGAGAGGCCGAGGAGAAGTCCGAGCGGGCCGGCGCCGTCAAGGATGGCGAGAAGGCCCAGACCGCCCGGAAGATCGAGGGGCAAGCCGAGGAGAGGGGCATTCTCGAGAAGGCCCAGGCGGAGTCGTCCAGAAAGCTTGAGGACGCCGCCAGGGACCTGGCCGCCCAGGTGGCCGACGCGAAGAAGGGCCTGGAGGCCGAGGCCCGCATCCTGGGCCTCGACATAGCCCAGAAGCTCCTGGGCCGCGAGATCCGCGTCTGATCCCGTAAACTGGCCCCTTCCAAAACCGAGAAAAAGGCCGACCCCATGCGAACCCCAAACAAGACCTTCTGCCTCGCCCTCGCGCTGGCCGCGGCGTGTATCATCCTCACATCCTCGGGGCTCATGGCCTCCGAGGACGGGGGAGGCTACGATGCCAAGGCCTGGAAGGACTTCGGGCTTAGGGTCATGAACTTCGCGGTCTTCTTCGCGATCCTCTTCCTCCTCCTGAAGAAGCCCGTCAAGGAGTTCTTCCGCGGCCGTTCCGAGACCATCGCGCGCACCATGGAGTATCTTGAGACCCAGGCCCGCAACCTGGAGGAGCAGAATCAGGTGATGAAGCGCAAGCTCTCCCAGCTGGCTTCCGAGCGCGAGGGCATCCTGGCCCAGTTCGAGCGGGACGGGGCCAAGGAGCGCGATCGCATCATAGCCGAGGCGAAGAGGACCGCCGAGCAGATAGTCCGGAAGGCCGAGACGGCCGTGGCCCAGGAGGCCGTAGCCGCCCGCCGCGAGCTGGCCCGCCAGACCGGACTGATGGCCGTCGCCATCGCCGGCGAAGTGCTGGCGAAGAACGTACACGATGAGGACAAGTCCCTCATCATGAAGGACTTCGTGAGCCAGATTACCCGGCTCCCGGCCCGCCGCTGAGCTTTGCCCCTCCCCCGGGCGAGGCCGCAACCGGCACGCGCGGGGGTTTCCGTTTCGGGGCCCGTCCCGGTAGGCCGCGCCGGTCCCCCTGAGGCCCGGAAGGCCTTCCGCCCCGTCCGCTTTCGCCTTTGAGGCCCCCGCGGCCATTTCCGGCCGCAACGGACCCGATGCAGGCCGCTTCCGGCCCCGAGGAGCGTTTGAGACCATGGACAGCATTCTGGCAGCGCGCTACGCCCGGGCCCTCCTCTCCATCGGCGAGGAGGACGGGAAGTACAAGGAGTACGGGGAGGAGCTGACCCGCTTCGCGGAGGCGGTGGACGGGGCCAGGCCCGAGAGCGGCGTCCTGGAGAGCCCCGTCTATCCACAGGAGTTCCGCTCGCGCGTCCTGGAGGCGGTAATCGCGAAGGCTTCCCTGTCCGGCACGGTCGCGAACTTCGCCCGCCTCCTCTTCGCACGGGGCCGCATAAACCTCCTGGGCGAGGCGGCCAGGGCCTACATGCGGCTCACGGACGAGAGGGACGGCATCCTCCGCGGAACGGTCATGACCCCCGCCCCCCTGGCGGACCAGGATCTGGACGCGCTGCGGGAGGCCCTCAGGGTCTACCTGGGCGCCGCGAGCATAGAGCTCGCACAGGCCCCTGATCCAACGCTCATCGCTGGCATCGCCGTGAAGGTGGGGGATCTCGTCCTGGACGGCTCGGTGAAGGCCCAGCTTAAGAGACTCGCCTCCGCCTTCGCGGCGGACTAGCGGCCCCGCCGCGCCTCCGCGGCAGGATTCCGCGCGTTCCGGTAACGCGCGCACCTGCGGCCCTCACCCGGCCGCGGCCCTCCCGGCCGGGGAGGGGAGCTTTAGAGAGTAGCAACCCTTGAAGGAGCGCCTCCGATGGCTATCAAAGCTGAAGAAATAAGCCAGATCATAAAATCGCAGATCAAGGACTACGGCCGTCAGGTCGAGCTGGCCGAGGTCGGCACGGTCCTGACCGTGGGCGACGGCGTGGCCCTGGTCTACGGAGTCGAGAAGGCCATGGCCATGGAGCTCCTGGAGTTCCCGGGGGGCATCCTGGGCATGGTCCTGAACCTCGAGACCGACAGGGTGGGGGTCGCCATCCTGGGCGACTGTGCGCACATCAAGGAGGGCGATGAGGTCAAGCGAACCGGGCGCATCGCCCAGGTGCCCGTGGGCGACGCGCTCCTCGGCCGCGTCGTGGACGGCGTGGGCCACCCGATAGACGGCAAGGGCCCGGTGGACGCCAAGGACTTCTCCTTCATCGAGGTCGTGGCGCCGGGCATCATTAAGCGCAAGGCCGTCCACGAGCCGCTCTACACCGGCATCAAGGCCATTGACGCCATGACGCCCATCGGGCGCGGCCAGCGCGAGCTCATAATAGGCGACCGCCAGATAGGCAAGACGGCCATATGCGTGGACGCCATCATAAACCAGAAGGGCCAGGACGTTGTCTGCATCTACGTGGCCGTGGGCCAGAAGAAGTCCACCGTGGCCCAGGTGGTCGCCAACCTGGAAAAGCACGGGGCCATGGAGTACACCGTGGTCGTGGCCGCGAACGCCTCGGATCCGGCGCCCCTGCAGTACATCGCGCCCTACGCGGGAGCCTCCATGGGCGAGTACTACCGCGACAAGGGCCGCCACGCTCTCATCATCTACGACGATCTCTCCAAGCAGGCGGTGGCCTACCGCGAGGTGTCGCTCCTCCTCCGCCGTCCCCCGGGACGCGAGGCCTACCCCGGCGACATCTTCTACTGCCACTCGAGGCTACTGGAGCGGGCCGCCAAGCTCTCCGACGATCTGGGCGCGGGCTCGCTCACGGCACTTCCCGTCATCGAGACCCAGGCGGGCGACGTGTCCGCCTTCATTCCCACGAACGTCATTTCGATAACCGACGGCCAGGTCTTTCTCGAGCCCAACCTCTTCTTCTCCGGCGTGCGCCCGGCCATCAACGTCGGCATTTCGGTGAGCCGGGTCGGCGGTTCCGCCCAGACCAAGGCCATGAAGAAGGTGGCCGGCACCATGCGCCTGGATCTCGCCCAGTTCCGCGAGCTCGAGGCCTTCGCCCAGTTCGGCTCGGATCTCGACGCGGCTACCCTGAAGCAGATAAACCGCGGCCGCAGGATGGTTGAACTCCTGAAGCAGCCCCAGTACCAGCCCATGCCCGCCGAGCGCGAGGTCGTGGTCCTCTTCGCGGGGACCCGCGGCTACCTGGACGAGTACCCCGTTTCCACGGTCCTGGACTACGAGGCCAAGCTCCTGGACTTCATGTCCAACCGCCACCCCGAGATTTTCGACGCGATCAAGAACGACCGCGACATCTCCCCCGAGACGGACAAGGGCCTGAGAGCCGCCCTCGACGAGTTCAAGGGCATCTACAAGCCAGCCGAGTAAGGGGGGGCGGCCGGGGCCCGCCTGGTCCCGCCACCACGGACCCTCCCGTCCTGGAGGGACTCCGGAGCTCCCGCCGTGTCCTCCCGGACGGCTCACGGGCGGCAGGGGCGCACCGCTCGTCAGCACTGGCACCCGCTTCCCCGCCCGGAGGCTCGCGCCTCAGGCCTCCCGCCCCCCGGCGGCGATACCCGGAAGGTTCCGCATGGCTTCGCTCAAAGACATAAAGCGCCACATAACGGCCGTCCGCCAGACCCAGAAGCTCACCAAGGCCATGAACATGGTGGCGGCGGCCAAGCTCCGGGCCACCCAGGGGCGCACCGAGAAGCTCAAGGAGTACGCGGACGAGTTCGACCGCCTGCTTGTGGAGATAGGCCGCCGTTCCGGCACGGTGCTCGCGGACTTCCTTAAGCCCCCCGAGAACTCCAGAAAGGCCCTGGTCGTGGTCATATCATCCGACCGCGGGCTGTGCGGCAGCTTCAACTCCAACATCTTCAGCGTGACCGACAAGCTCGTTAAGGAGTTGCGCGGCCGCGGCCTGGAGGTCTCGCTCTACATCGTCGGTCGCAAGGCCTTCGACTACTACTCCCGCAGGAAGGGCTCGAAGTACAAGGCCCACGTGGGCATCATGACCAACATAGGCTTCAGGATGGCCAAGACCATAGCCGGCGAGATCCACGAGGCCTACACGGGCGACGATCCCTTCTGCGAGATCCACCTGGTCCACACCAGCTTCGAGAACATCAACCGCCACCCTGCGGAGCGCTCCCTGTTCCTCCCCCTCGCGCCCGAGGAGCCGAAGCCCGCGGACGGGCGCTCCGCCGAGGAGCCGTCGAACCGGCACATCGACTACCTCATGGAGCCCCCCCCCGAGGACTTCCTGGAGAGGTTGGTCAAGAACGCCCTGAACAACAGGATCTTCAGGGCCCTCCTGGAGTCGGTGACCTCCGAGAACGCCGCGCGCATGCAGGCCATGGACAACGCGTCCTCCTCCTGCAAGGACATAATCGAGAGCCTTACCATGGCCTACAACAAGGCGAGGCAGTCGTCGGTCACGAACGAGCTCCTGGACATAGTGAACGGCGCCGAGGCCCTCAAGGGCTGAGGGGCCGGAGCCGGGCCGCGGGCGGGCCCGTCCGGGACCTATTTTCCAGTGGGCTTCCTGGCCCCGCCCCTCCCCGCGCGGGGCGTCCGGCACGGCAGGCTTTCCCGCCACCGGCGGGCCGGGGTCCGGGTTCCCGGCCCCAAACGTGCAACCCCCTGAAGGAGGCTGAAGGCGAACATGAACGAGGGCAAGATAATCCAGGTCATAGGGCCTGTCGTGGACGTGGCCTTCAAGGAGGGGGAGCTCCCCGCGATCCTAAACGGCCTGTACGTCACCAACCCCGCCATTAACGACGTGCCGGACAACCTCATCCTCGAGGTGGCGCAGCACCTGGGCGACAATACGGTACGGACCATCGCCATGGACGTGACCGACGGCCTTGTCCGCGGCATGCCGGTCAAGGACTCCGGAGGGCTCATAAGCGTTCCCGTGGGCAAGGCCTGCCTGGGCCGCGTCCTGAACGTCGTGGGCCGCCCCGTGGACGGCCTGGGCGAGGTGAAGGCCGACAAGTTCTACCCCATCCACCGTCCCTCCCCCCCCTTCACCCAGCTGGACACCTCGGTGAGGGTCCTCGAGACGGGCGTGAAGGTCATAGACCTTCTGGTCCCCTTCCCCCGAGGCGGCAAGATGGGCCTCTTCGGGGGCGCCGGCGTGGGCAAGACCGTCATCATGATGGAGATGATCCACAACATAGCCATGCACCACGGCGGCATCTCCGTGTTCGGAGGCGTGGGGGAGCGCACCCGCGAGGGAACGGACCTCTACAACGAGATGAAGGAGTCCGGCGTCATCGACAAGGCGGCCCTGGTCTACGGCCAGATGACCGAGCCCCCGGGCGCCCGGGCCAGGGTGGCGCTGACCGCGCTCACCGCCGCCGAGTACTTCCGCGACGAGGAGGGCCAGGACGTTCTCCTCTTCGTGGACAACATCTTCCGCTTCACCCAGGCCGGCTCCGAGGTCTCGGCTCTCCTGGGCCGCATGCCCTCCGCCGTCGGCTACCAGCCGACCCTCGCCACCGAGCTCGGCGAGCTCCAGGAGCGCATCACCTCCACCAACAGGGGCTCCATCACCTCCGTCCAGTGCGTGTACGTGCCCGCCGACGACCTGACCGACCCCGCCCCCGCCACCACCTTCTCGCACCTGGACGGCACCGTCACGCTCTCGCGGCAGATAGCCGAGCTCGGCATCTACCCCGCGGTCGATCCCCTGGACTCCACCAGCCGCATCCTCGACCCGAACTTCCTGGGCATGGACCACTACATGACCTCCCGCAAGGTCCAGCAGACCCTCCAGAAGTACAAGGACCTCCAGGACATCATAGCCATCCTCGGCATGGAGGAGCTCTCCGAGGACGACAAGGTGACCGTCGCAAGGGCCCGCAAGATCCAGCGCGTCCTCTCCCAGCCCTTCTTCGTGGCCGAGGTCTTCACAGGATCCGCCGGCAAGTTCGTGAAGGTCGAGGACACGGTCCGCGGCTTCAAGGAGATTCTCGAGGGCAAGCACGACGACCTTCCCGAGCAGGCCTT
>JAISEQ010000521.1 GCA_031264045.1 Deltaproteobacteria bacterium | reverse complement strand
GCAGCTGGGGCGCTGCCTGATGTTCCCCGGGTTCTTCGAGGACCGCCAGCCGGCCTCCGACATAAACGTGAGGTTCGTCACCGGCCAGCACCTGTCGAACCTCTACTCGATCCTCTCGGGCGAGATAGCCTACGCCATCCGCCACGACCACATGCGCCGCGGCGGGGAATGCACCGGCTGCACGACCCTCGCGCGGGAGATAGCCGTCGAGGTCTGCGATTCCCTTCCGGGCCTGAGGAGGCTCATGGCCTCGGACGTCGCGGCCACCATGGAGGGGGATCCCGCGGCGGGCGATCAGGTGGACCAGATAATCTTCTGCTACCCCGGCATTTACGCGACGCTGGCCTACCGCCTCGCCAACATACTCTGGCGCAGGGGGGTGCCCTTCCTCCCCCGGATGATGACCGAGCTCGCCCACGGGCGCACGGGCATCGACATACACCCCGGCGCGAAGATCGGGGGGAGCTTCTTCATAGACCACGGCACCGGCGTGGTCGTGGGCGAGACCACCGTCATAGGCGAAAGGGTCCGGATATACCAGGGCGTCACCCTGGGGGCGCTCTCCCTTCCCCGGGACGCCGGGGTCCGCCTCCGCGGGGAGAAGCGCCACCCCACCCTGGAGGACGACGTGATCGTCTACTCCGGGGCCACCATCCTGGGCGGCGAGACAGTCATAGGCGCCCGTTCCGTGATAGGCGGAAACGTCTGGCTCACCGAGAGCATCCCCCCGGACACCAAGGTCTTCATAAAGAAGCCCGAGCTCGTCATCGTCAACAACGTCAGGAGCTGAGGCGCCGGAAGGCCCGGGGGGCGGACCCTCCCGGCCCGGCGGCGGCCCGTCCCGCCCGCTCACCTTCCCCGAAGGCCGGAACGCGGGGCTTCCCGAGGCCGGGCCTCCGGACGCGGCCATGCCCGCTCGCGGCTCCCCGGGGCTTCGCCCGGAGCAGCCGGTCCCTCCGGCCCGCCTCCCCGCCGCACCCCCCCGACCGGACCCTCCCCGTTCCGGGACCTCCCGGCCGTCCGCCCCGCAATTCCGGGACGCGCGCGGGCGGCAGGAAAGCCGCCCCGTCCTCCATGCCCCTCCCCGGTTTCCGCCCCCCCCGCCTCCCCGACCCCCCGGCAGGCCCCTCCCCTGCCCGCGCCGACCGCTAGCCTCCCCGGCCCGCGGACCCCGGCGTCCGTTTCCCGCTTCAACCTGCGTAATCCGCTTCCCGCTTCATCCTTCGCCGTCCGCTTGCCGTCCCGGCCGGCGGCATCCTCCTCCCGCCCCGGGCCTTCGCGCGTCCGGCCCGGCGCACTGGCCCTGCCCCGGTCCCGGAGTACTGCCGACACTGCCGACACCGCGTCCGGCCCGCCGGGGCTCCTCCAGAATCCCCCCGGCGACCTCCCGCGCGGGCCCCCGGCGGCCCGCCGCCGACGCGCAGGGGCGCAGCCTTCCCTCATCCTTGTTTTTTGCAAGGCCGGGCGTATAATCACGCTTGCCCCCCTCCTGGGGCAAATGCCCTTTTAGGTGAAGCCATGTCACAGGGACTTGTCCTTTCGGAAAAGCGCGGCCTGGAAAGGCGCGAGCTCATCTACTACCTCCGCGTGCGCGACACCTCCAGCGACCAGGAGCTCGGCCGCATGGTGGACATCCACCAGAAGGGCCTCCTCGTCATGGGTTCCAGGTCCCTCGTGCCCGAGCGCGTCTACCCCATCTCGATCGAGATGCCCAAGGCGATGATGGAGCAGGGCATAAACAACGTGTCCTCCAAGGCGAGGGTCATGTGGTCCAGGCCCAGCAGGACCACCTCTTTCATGGAGAACGGCCTCATGTTCGTGGAGCCCGGGATGGAAGCCGGGAGGACCATCGATAGGCTCATAGAGTTCTTCGCTCTCCCCAACGGGACCTTCAGCATCGTCTGAAGGGACGGCCGGGCGGCCCCGCCCCGCCCCTCCGCTCCGGACGCCGCCCAGCACCCCTACGCCCCCCTCGCAGGACCTCCATGCTCTCCCTTCTAGCCGCCGCGGCCCCGGCCGCCGACAACCTGGCCCAGGTCCAGGCCGGATTCTCGGGCCCCCGGGAGATAGACTTCGCCGCGGTGAAGCTCGCGGTGGGGATACTCCTGGCGATAGTGGTACTGGCCACGGCCGCCACCCTGGCGCGCCGGCTCTGGAAGGGACGCTCCCGGAAGAGCGGCTGGAGCTCCATAACGAACCAGGCCCACATCTGGGACATCCTCTCCCGGGCGGTCTCCCGCCAGGCCTCGGTGACCATGGAGCTCTACCAGACCGACCGCTCCCTGTCCTACAAGGGCGCCATCGACTCGGTGGAGGGGGACGAGCTCCTGGTCATAACGCTCTCGGAGACCCCGTCCCTCGAGCTGGACTTCAAGGAGATGCCCGGGGTGCTCCACCTGAACTTCCGGCCGGCCCCCAAGGAGCCCATGGAGCACTACCAGTTCTCCACCAGGATCCACGACCGGCGCTACATCCGCGTGACCGGCGGCATGCGCGAGGCCCAGCTCCTGGTCCCCCTCCCCAAGGTCCTCACCTCCGCCCAGAGGCGCAGCTTCCTGCGCCTTGACCCCCGGGAGCCCTTCGAGCTGGAGTGCCGCCTCCACGACGTGCCCGAGGACGTCTTCCCCGGGCTCGACAACCTGGTCCACGTGGCCGACGGCCAGGTCCAGGACATAAGCATCGGCGGCTGCCAGCTTAGGATCGAGGCCCCCGCCTCCGTGAAGGAGACCCAGCGCTTCGTGGGGGTGATGGATCTGCCCACCGAGGACCTGGGCGTGGACCTGAAGAAGCCCGTGCTGGTCATCCTCATGCAGATCCTGAGCAGGGACCGCGTGGAGGGCCACGCCGGCTCCGGCCAGAGCCCCTCGAGCCTGGTGAGGCTGCGCTTCCTGGGGCGCTACCTCCAGGATCCCATCCAGAAGAACTGGATCTACCGCGGAATCACCACGGAATCCCTTGACGATCTCGCCCACTGGCTCCAGGCCTACCAGCGCTACGTCATAAAGAAGCGCCGGAACCTCCTTCCGGTCGACCAGGCAAGCCTGAGGCCCCCCAACATGTTCCCGTCCTCCCCCCCCAAGCGCCCGCCAATGCGGGACGCCTGAAGACAGGGCGGAAAGCTCAGGGCCGCCCGGAAATGCCGGCGCCCCCCGCGCCGGCCGCCGGAGACCGAGCGGCGCCCCGCCGAAGTCCGCCGGAGCGGCCGTGCGGCCAAAACGGCCGGCAGTCCGTGCCTTCTGCGGGTGAAGGCTCCCCGGTGCGGGAACAGTGCCCGTGTCCGCCGCCTTTCCGCCCCGCGGGAGAGCCGTGCCGGCTACCGTGCCGCCCGTCTTCCCCGGCTACGGCCTTTCCCGGCCCGGACAGTCCGCATGCCTCCCGTCCTCCCGCCTCGCGATCCGCTCCTTCAGACCTCACGTTCCGGCACCTTCCCGCCCCGCTTTCTCCCGCCTTACGGCCGTGCGCCCTCACCCCGGCCGGCACGGCGCCCGCGCCCCGTCCGCCGCCCGACGCTTCCGAAGGCCAGCCTCACCTCCCCCCCCGCAAGCCTTCCCCGTCCGCCCGCCCTGGGCCTCCGTCCCCGCTAGCCTTCCCCGTCCGCCCGCCCTGGGCCTCCGTCCCCGCTAGCCTTCCCC
>JAISEQ010000519.1 GCA_031264045.1 Deltaproteobacteria bacterium | reverse complement strand
CCGAGACAGTCCAGCGACAGGGCCAGGCTCCTGGAGTCGGGGGGATCCTCCCCGTGGAGCGAGACCGCGCCGCGGAAGGCCTCCAGCCCCCCCGCGACGTCCTTCTCGCAGAAGCTCGCGAAGCCCAGGCCCAGCAGGCACAGGACGCCTATCTCCTCGCCCGCGCCCGGAAGGGGGCACGGCGAGGCGGGGGGGGACGCGAGGGCAATCACCAGCCGGGCGGAGCGGTAGTCCCGGCACTTGATGAAGCCGTCGCACATGGCGGCCCTGATCTCCATGGCCTCCCAGCCGCCGGGGGGGCCGCCAGGCGCCTCCAGAATCTCGAGGGCCTCGGCCATCACTCCCAGCGAAGCCAGATGCTTTCCGTTCCCCGTCAGAGTATCCGCCAGGACGAGGAGCTCGCGCAGGACCTCCGCGGCGCGTCCCCCGTAGACGAACCTGATCTCGTCCAGGATAGTCACGCGGGTGCTCACGGCCAGGTCGGTCGGCCCCTCGGTGACGAGGATCAGATTCGCCAGGTGCGAGTTCAGGGCCAGCGTGTCCGGGTGGAGCTTTCCCAGGGCCGCCTCCGCCTGGGGTATCAGCTCCGCGACGAGCTTCATGGCGGGGTCCTTGCGCCCCAGTTTCAGGAGGACGCCCGCCATCAGCGCCGAGGTCCTGAAGGAGGGCTCCCGCAGGGTCTCGTCGGAAGGCGGGGAACCCTCGTCGATCCTGGCTCTGCAGACGGCGTAGCACAGCTCCATCGCCTCCAGGAGCTCCCCCTCCGTCGGATTCCTCCCGTAGCGGGCTATGGCGCTGGGGGGCTTCACGTCGCCGGCAAGGAACATGGCGTAGCGCTCCATCGCGTCCTTCGCGTCGCCGTCCTCCCGGCCCAGAAGGGCGTCCAGGCCCTCGGAGGCCTCCTTCAGAAGCGCCTTGGCCTCACCGTCCGCCTCCGCGTCGCCGGGCCGGGCGCGTCCGGCCAGAAGCGCCCCGAGGCGCGATCTGGTGACCAGAGCCTCCTTCGACCCGGGGCCAAGCAGGCCTTCGGCGGCAGCAAGCTCCGCCCTCAGGGACTCCGGCGAGACTGCGGGATCCCGTTCCCACGGCCCGGTGGACGGGACACCCCCGGCCGGTACCGGCCACACCGCTTCCCCCAGAGAGGCGCAAGGCTCAGGCAGGGGCTCGGAGGGGTCCCTGCCCGGCAGCTTCAGGAGCGCCTCCCCGGCGGCCTCAAGCGTCATTCTGGCGTATCCAGTCTCCTCCCCGACCGGCCAGTCCTCCCCGGGCCCGCTGTCCCAGGCGCAGTCGGAGCCGTCAATGCCTTCCGGGTAGAAGCGGCCGATGCTCCGGAGCTCGAAGGGGGACGCCTGCGCGTTCCGTTCAGCCGGCACGGGCGCCTCGCCTCCCCCGGGGACGCTCCACGGAACGCGCGGAAGCTCCGCCGCGCGGCCGGGAGCCGCGCCGGTTCCGGTCCCCGCGACTCTCAGGAAGAGATCCGGGCGGAAGGCCGCGCCGGTCCCGGCGAAGGGGGCGAAACCAGCCGGCTCCGAGGCATCGCCGCCGCGGGGGGACGGGGAACCGGGCGCCCCGGGGACCTCCGCCTGCCCGGCCCCGGCTGAAGCCAGGGCCGCGGCAGCCCGCTCGAGGCCGTCCAGCGCCGCCGCTGCGCAGGCGGCGGCCGCCGAGGGCTCCTCCCCGCTCTCCAGGGCGAAGCCTGCCGCGCGGGAGAGCGCCGCCCAGACCCTGGGGTCGTCGGGGCCGTGGACGGCCCTGACGAGGGCGCGGACGGAGTCCCAGGCGCGGGCGCCGAACAGCAGGTCCTTCCGTCCGAGCCCGCCCGCCCTGTCCTTATACCTCTCGAGCGCTCCGCCCATGCGCCCGAAGCCCCAGCGGGGAGCGCCGATGCCTGCGGGGGCACGGGCGGGGACGGGCCTGGAGGGGCCGCCGGAGGGGGCCGCCGCCTTCGTCCGGGGTTTCCTGGCGCGGGGCGCGGAATTTGTCCTGGCGGGTCCCCTGGCCTTTCCGCCGGACTTTTTGGCCGCGAGAAGCGGTGTCCCGCGCAGGACGGTACAGGCCGCCAATGCCGCAAGGGCCAGTGCCGCAAGCGCGTGAAACGTCATTCGGAAATTCCCCCGGTGCGCCGGAACGCCGTGCCGAGGCGGGCGAGGCGCAGGAATCTGGAAGGCAGCGCCCGGAACATGCGGCGAAAAGGGGAGCGCCGGAAAAAGCCAATGATAGGGCGTCAGTGGAAAAAGGGCAAGCCGCCTCGACGGGGAGGGGGAGGACGCTGGAGGGGGAGGACGCGGCGGCACCCCCCGCTCCAGACGGACGGGTCCGGCCCCCGTCCGGAGCTTCACGGCTTTCCGATGCGGCAGGACTCGGCCCCCCCGAACCCCGGGATCCGGACGGCCTGCCGGACCCGGAATTCCGGCAGCAGGTTCAGGTCGTCCCGGAGCCGGGGGGAAGGCTGGCCTTTTTCAGGAGGGCCGCGGCCTTCACGGTCCTCGGGTCGTCCTCCCCAAGGAGCCGGACGAGATGCGCGTGCCCGGAGGCGATGACCGTCCCGGCCAGGGCCAGGTCTCCCGCCCTGATGAAGGCCTTCGCCGCCGTGCATCTCAGGACATGGACCTCCGGGGTCTCCGGGCCGCACGCCCGCTCGAGGGACTCGGCCGCCAGGGCGCGGAGGCACGCCGCGGAGACGCCCCTGCCCAGACGCTCCTTGACGCGGGCGAGCTTCACCTGCGCGCGGATCGTCTCGCGGGAGTCCTGCCCCCAGAAATCCCTGAAACGACCGAGGGCTTCCCGGAGGAGACCCGCCGCCATCCCGTACTCCCCCGAGGCGGCCGAGGACTCCGCGCAGCCGACGAGGATCCTCCCGCGCCTCTTGCCGGATAGGCCGCCGTAGTCGTACATCCGGTCCAGAAGGCTGTCGCGGAGGGCATCGGCGGAGGTCCTCCTCCCCATCCTGAACATGCAGTCCGCCGCCATGATTTCCGCGTCCGTCCTCCTGGCCTTTGCCCCGAGGCTCCTGGCCGGCGCACGGATTATGCCGTTCCACAGGCTCAGGGCCTCGGCCAGATCCCTTCTGGGCGGCGCGTCCCCCCCCGGGGGGGGAAGGACCGTCGCCGGCCCGTAGCCGCGCATGAGGAAGAGCGCCAGGCGAGCGTGCGCCTCCTGGGCGTCCGGGCCGACGGGTCCCGGAAGCCCCGAAGCGCCCTGAAGCCTCGTGAAGCCCTCGACCGCGCCGCGGAGGAGGGACTCGGCCTCCCCCCCGGACGGCCCGTCCCCGGACCGCCGGACCCCGGCGAGGGCGTCGCCCGCCGCCAGCGCCCCCCCGAGCCTGGAGCGGAGGGCCAGCACCTCGCCGGACCCCTCCCCGCGCTCCGTCACCGACCCGCCGAGCTCCCTTCTCAGGGCTTCCGCCGCGGCCCCGGCACCCTCCGCGGCAACGTCCCAGCCGTCATCCCCCAGGGGCCCCCCTGCCCCCGCGAGCCCTTCGGCGTCCCGCCGCTGGCCGGGGGGGAGCCCTCTCCACAAGGCCTCATGGAGGCTCAGGGAGGGCCTGCGGCGCCGGTCATGCCGGTCATCGTCGAAATAGCCCTCGTGGAGGAACGCTTCCCAGTACTCCCTTTCGGAAGCCGCCAGGTTCCCCTCCGCGAGCAGCCCCTCGCCGCACATGCCGCCCGCTCCCAGGCGGTTGCTGCTTATCGGAAAGCGCCTGCCCTTCGCCATATCGTCGGCCATGGAGTAGACAAGCGAGCGGGCCGCACGGGAAAGGGCCGCCACGGAGCGGTGTTCGCCGCTCCCGAAGGCCATCGCCGCCATCGCCCGGATATCCTCCCAGCGGAAGGCCGCCTTCAGAAAGCGGGCCTCGGAGACGTCGGCCTCGGCCTTCGTCCTCATCCGCTCGAGAAGTCTTCCCATGGAAGGAAAGTCCCATTCCGGCCCGTCTTCAATCTCCTTCGCGATCTCGCTCCGCCATTCGTCCAACCTCTTCAGGAAGCCGGTCCGCAAGTCGTCCAGCTCCTTCTCGACATCGGCCTGCCGGGAAGGGAGCTCGCCGCCGACACCGTCCCTGATGACTTTCACGGCCTCATCGACGATCGTCGCAAACAGCTTGAAGCCGACCTTCCCTTCGAACATGTCGCCGCCCTGCGGCCCCTTTCCGGAGGCCAGGGCCTCACCGGCGGAGAGGAGCAGGACGGCCGCCAGCGACGCGACCGCCGCGGCGGCGGCGTAGACGAGCGGCATGTCTGGGATCATGTGAAAACTCCGGCGGCGCAGGGGCCCGGACGGGTCCGGTGCGCGGAAGGGGGCGGGTTCAGGCGCGAAAAGCCGCTTCGCCCGGCATGCGGGAAAGGGGCGGGAAAAGGCATCGGCCCGAAGACGCCGCCGGCGTCTCCGGGCCGGCAGGAAAACGCGGGCGGAAGTATGCCGCTCAGACCCCCGGTCCCGGACGCGCGGCCCGGACCGGCGTGCGGCAGACGCGTCCGGCACGGACCTCAGAATAATGAGGAAACGACCGAAAATCAAGAATCCGCGCCAGTGCCGGGAGCCGGGGATCATGACCTGCCGGCGCGGCGGCGGAAATTCATGAAGCCTCACGGGGAACAGGAGCGGGACGGGGAAGCGGGAGGCCGCGCCGGGAAGAAGCCGGGCCCGTCGGGGACATGCGGGAAAGCGCCCCGGAAACCGCGCGGGCCGGTCGGGAACCCGAGAAGCCAGCGGGAGCCGAGCGACGCGGCGGTAGGGACGAAACGGCGCCCCTCGCCGAAAGGCCCGGGCCCGTGGTGCCGGCGCGGCCGCCGGGGCCCGCAGGTCCCAACCCCCCGGAATTCCGGGACGGGAGGGGGCCGGGCTGCGGGTGGCCGGGAAGAAGAGGGCCGGGAGGGGGTGCCGCGTCCCGCTCCGCAGGGCTCACATGTTCCTTTTCAGATGCTCCACGTTCTCGGCGGCCCAGACGGTGTCGGGATGGTCGGGACCGAGGAGGCGCAGGCGGATCTCCAGGACCTTCTCCAGGAGCTCCAGCGCCTCGTCCGTGCGGCCGGCCGGCGACAGCGCCTCGGCAAGGCCCCCCATGGAATCCAGAGTCCTCAAGCTCTCGGGGCCGAGCGAGTCGAGCCTTGCCGCCAGCGCCCTGCGGTGGTACTCGGCGGCCTCCTCGTGCCGCCCGAGCTCGTTCAGGCAGTACGCGAGGGCGGAAAGCGACTCCAGCACGAGCGGGTGGGCCGGCCCGAGCTCGCGCTCGCGGACGGCAAGCGATCTGGTGTTGAGATCCCGCGCCAGGAGCAGGTTGTCCGTGCCGCCCTGGCGGGAGACGACCGACGCGAGGCCGCTCGCGGACTGGACGGTGTCCAGGCTATCCCTCCCGCGGGCGCGCTCGAGCGCCGCAAGCACCCTGGAGTGGAGCTCCCGGGCCCTTTCCAGATCCTCCCTGCCCCCCTTGATCTCCAGCGCGTCCGCCAGGGCCGAGGCCGATTCCAGGGTGAGCGGGGAGTCCGTGCCCAGCTGGCTTTCCCGGACGGCAAGGGCGCGCTCGCAAAGGACGCGGGCGCGCTCGGCGTCCCCCGGCCCCGCAGCGGTCAGGAGCGTGTCGGCAAGCCCGGAAAGCGCCTCGATCGTCAGGGGGTGGTCCCTCCCGATGGTCCGCTCGCGCACCTCCATGGCCCGCGCGTGGAGATTCATGGCGCGGGCCAGCGGCTCAGGACCCTCCATGCATTCCAGAATGTCCGCCAGGAACTCCACCGCGTCCAGCGTGTCCGGGTGGGAGTCGCCGAGCGCGGCCTCGCGGCAGGAGAGCACCGACTCCATCAGCGTCGCGGCCGCAGGGTACTCCTTCATATCGCACAGGACGTTGGCCTTGCCGACCTTCACGTAGAGGGAGTCCTCGCCCTCCGGGCCGTCCGAGGCTTCCAGGCCTTCCGCCGCGGCGTCCATCTCGATCAGGGCGGCGGCGTGATCGCCCTGCGCCTCCAGCGTCCGGCCCAGGAAGGCGCGGGCCAGGAGCGCGTCGCGCCCGCCCGGCCCGGAGAGGACTTCCCAGATCTGCACCATCTCCCGGGCCAGGGCCTCGGCGCGCCTGGGGTCCCCGGTGTCCATGAGGCTCAGGGCAAAGTCGTGCTTGGCGCTCAGGGTGTTCACGTGGTCCGCCCCAAGCGCCGACAGCCTGGCGTCCAGGACGCTGGACCTGAGCTCCCTGGCCCTCGCGTGCTCCCCCAGGGCGGAAAGGGCGTCAGCGAGCGAGGCCCGCGTGCTCAGGCTGTCCGGATGGTCGGGGCCGAGGGTCTCCTCGCGGTTCTCCAGGGCCGACTCGAGCATGGGCACGGCCTCCGCGTAGAGGCCCATGCCGTACCGGGCGCGGCCGAGGCCGTCCCGCGCCGCCCAGATCCCCTCGGGGTCGCGGGAGGGATCCTTCTCCCCGCGCCTCATTATTTCGCTGAAGATATCGGCGGCTCCGGCATAGTCGCCGGTCTCGATCAGGGCCTCCCCCAGGCCCTCGGCGCTGTAGAGGGCGGAGGGGTGACCGGGGCCCAGGAGCTTCCTCAGTCCCTTCCAGGCCTTCCGGAAGTGGTCGGCCGAGCCTTCCCAGTCGCCCAGCTCGTAGAGCTCGCCCGCGAGCTCGTCCTGGGAGGCGAGGGTCTCGCGGGCGCCCGAGCCGAGGGACCTGCGGTTGGACTCCCAGACCTCGCGGAACAGGACGGCCGCCTCCCTGTGCCGGCCCAGGGACGAGAGGGAGTCCGCCCAGCCGGAGCGCGAAAGGAGGGCCTCCTGGGCGTCCGGGCCGAAGAGCTCGGCGCGCCCCTTGGCGGCCCTGGCGAAGCGCCTGGCCGCCGACTTGAAGTCGCCCATGTCGTAGAGGGCCACGGCGAGATCGTGCTCGGCGGAGAGGATGTCGCCGTGGCCGGGCTCCAGGGCGAGCTTCCTCGCCTCCAGGATCTCCCGGTAGAGGAAGGCTGCCCTCCTGGGGCGGCCCATTTCGCAGTTGACATCGGCAAGGCCCTCCTTGGAGAACAGGGTCTCGGCGTCGTCCGGCCCCAGGACCCTCTCGCGTATTTCCACGTCCCTGCGGTAGGCCTTCTCCGCGCTCCTCATGTCCCCGCATTCGTAGTAGGCGTTGGCGAGCGAGCTAAGCGAGTCCATGGTGTCCTCGTGCTCCTCGCCGAGATCCGTGAGCCGGATGCGGTAGACCGCCCGGAAGTGCGAGAGCGCGGTCTGCTTCGCGCCCAGCCCGGCGAGCGCCTCGGCGAGCCAGTTCCGGGCGCGGAGCGTCAGCGGGTCGTCCTCCCCGAAGGCCTTCCTCCGGCCGTCCCAGGACCTGCGGAAGTGCTTCTCCGCGGTCTCCGGATCATCCAGGTGGATGTAGGCCTCGCCCAGGTACTCCTCCATCTCGAGCACTTCGGGATGGTCGCGGCCCAGCGACTCCGCCATGGCCCTCACTTCTTTCCTGTGTTCCTTCACGAAGCGGATGAGCTCTGAGCGTTCCATATTGGAAGGGAAGCGGCCAGCCGGCGAGTCGTAGCCGTCCCCGTCGTCCTCGTCCTCGTCTTGGTCTTGGTCTTGAGCTCCGCCTCCGTCGTCGCCTCCCGCTTCACAGCCGTCCGCATCTCCGTAGTGTTCTCCGGACCCCCCGCCTCGGGCCGCGCCGCCTTCCCTGCGGCCGAGGCCGCCGTCATATTCGCCGTCCCCCTCCAGATCGAGCATGTCGTCGTCTTCCATACCGCTCTCGTCGTACTCGTCGCCGTAGGGAACGCCGTCGTCCGGACCGGCGCCGTCCCAGCCGGAAGGAAATTCTTCCCCGCCGGCGGCCCCTCCGTCCCCACCGAGGCCCCCGCCGTCCCGAGGGGCCGTCTCGGTCCCGCCCCGTCCCCCGCGCCCTTCACCGCCGGTTTCGCGGCCGCCCCTGCCCCGCCCGGATCTGCCGCCCCCGCGGGACGCGGGACCCCTGCTCAGGAAAGCGGAAGCACGGTCGCTCACCGACACGGCGAAGGCGTACTCGGGATCGGAGGTCCCGAGGGCGGCCTCCAGCCCCTCCAGGGCCTCCCCCGCCACCTCCAGGGCGGCGCGGGGGCGTCCGGCGTCCAGAAGGGCGGCTGCCTTGCGGACAAGGGCCCCCAGCGATCTGGGATCCCCGTCCCCGTAAGCCCCTGAACAGGCGATGTCCAGCTTCTCCCAGACGGCCGCGGCACGGGAGGAGCTCCCCGCCGCTGAAAGGCGCTCAGCTTCCCGGCGCATCTGTTCCAGGTCCTGGCGCATGGGCTCGAAGTGCCAGGGAAGGCTCCGGTCCCGGCCGCCCGGTCCGGACTCGTCCCCGGAAGGGCCGCCGGAGGACGCGGCCGGGGCACCGTCCGACGGTCCTCCCGGAGAGCCGCCCTCCTCCGGGGGATCCCCGGGCGCCCCGGAATGCGCCTGCCCGGATCCGGCCACGGGGGCCTCCGGCTCGCCGCCTCCGCCCCCCGGCAGGCCCCCGCCCGCAGGGGCCGAAGGCCCGGAGGGGCCCTCCCCTCCCCCTTCCGGAAAGGCCATGAGGGATCTCCCGCGCAACGATGCCAGCGCCGCGAGGGCGGCGAGGACGGGCGCCAGGGTCGGAGGGTCTGGGAAGAACATGCGGTCTCCTTGCCCGGGGAATGCCGGGGAGGCTGTCGGTAAGGTCATGTGGCTATCTTAATACAACAGGTGGGGCTGCCAGTCAATCCCGTCTCCAGATCGCGACAGGGGGAGGCCCCTTGGGGGATAACGGGACGGTCGGGGGGAAGGCGTTCCGGAAGCCTGGGGAGGGAGCGCGGCGGTTCGGAAGGGGGGGGAGG
>JAISEQ010000485.1 GCA_031264045.1 Deltaproteobacteria bacterium | reverse complement strand
AAAGAGGGCTTCCCCCGCCTTCACCGGGTCCCCGCCGGCAGGCGCGCCGCCTGGCCCGTTCGAGTCCCCGGCGGGCGCGCCGGAGCTTCCCGCAGCGCTCCCGGAAACTCCCTCCGGGGCGGCCGGCGGAACAGACGCGCCTTCTGAGGCCAGGGCCTCCCGCGCCTTGTGGGCCGCCGCGGCCTCATCCGATCCGGCCCGGCCGTGACCGGGGTCAAGGGCTCGTTCATCGTCCGGCATGGCACAAACTCCTTGGCTGGCTTGCGCGCCGGCACAGGCAAATTGTGCCGGGCGCGGGGCTTCCCCTCCGCTTCAGCAATAACCGGGCCGGGCGACGCTCCCTACGCCTGCCGATCGGCCGCCGCAGGAGCGCCCGGAGCTGCGAAAAAGCGGGGCCACGGGGCGGCGGGCGTCCGGAAACGGTCGCCGCACCGGTTCGGAGTGCCCGGGGGGAGGGATCTCCCCTTGGAAAAAAGTCAAGCAAGAGCCGTGCCATAAAGTGAGACCTTGCTGAAGCCGGGACGGAGGGCTGGCTCATGTGCCGGGCAGGGGCGGCTCGCAGCCGGGGGGCGGCCTGCCGCGCGGGACAGGGGGACTGATCTCCTGCGCCGGCCCCGCCGGCCCTGTCCGGAACCCGAAGCGGCCCGCGCCGCCGCGCCCCCGCCCGGAAGGATTTTCCCGAACGCCCGCGCGGCGCGGCCCAGGAGCCCCTGCGGAGCCATCCCCGCGGCTCCCCGCCTGCGGCGCTCCCTCTCCGGACGCGGGAGATTCATCCGCGGCCCCGCATGAGAGTCCCGTTCCGCGAGGCGCCGGCCTCCCTTCCGTCATGTGCCGTGACCGTCCGGAGGACGGGTCGGGCCCAAGGGGACGTCCGGACTCCCCGCCGGGACGTCGGAGCGCCCCGCCGGAGGGACGGGAGACCGGCCCCGTCCCCGCGACCGGGCGATAATGGCCTATTTCGCCGCAGGAACGGTCGGGTTTGCCAGGGCGCAAGGAGCGGAACGCACAAGGGCGGTAGGATCACGGTGACCGCGCGGAGATGCGGGCTGCCGGGCAGGGACGCCCGGCGCAGGGACGTTCCGGGCCCGCGCTCCGGGACCCGGCAGGCCGGGACCCGGAAGCGGGCCGGACATGATCGGGCGGACGGTCCGGACATTCCGCGCCCGGGCGGCGCGGAAAAGCACGGGAGACGCCGGCCGGGCGGCGGAAGGCGCGGGAAGGCATACGGAGGCCGGGGCGGCGGCCGCGGCGCCGACCGCCCGGATCGGACTGTCCCGTCCTCCCCGCAGCGAATCTCCCGCGGACAGGCGCGTTCTGCTCCCCGAGCCCGTCCCCGGCCTTCCGGAGCCGGACCGGCCCAGCGACGGACATCCGGGCCGGCTCCCCGACAGGGCCAACGGCCGCCGGCCGGGCGGCACGCCGGCCGGAACCGGCGGTTCCCGGCCCCGGCCGTCCCTCCACCCGCCCCCCGCATCAAATCCGCAAAGCGGCAGATTCGGCGTGCCGAGCCGTCGGTCCTCCCCCGCGCGGTGCGCGGCGCCCCACGCCGTCTCTGGCCGCGGATGCGTACGGGAATTCAACGGCGGCCCTTACGGGCCGCTCCGGCAGGCCGGACCGCCGCCGCGCGGAAGATGCCGGCGAGAGCGCCGGGCCCTCCGCCCGGGGACGGGCGGGAGGGGCGCCGCCCGGCGCCGCGTCCCGGACGGCGTCCCGGAAGACGGCTCCGGAGGGGCCGCGGCCGCTCACCCGCCCCGGAGGCGATCAGCGCCGCTCCGACCCCCGCGGGAAAGGACCGGCTCCTTTTCCGGGGCACACGCCCCGGTTACGCCGGACGAAATCCCGGCTCCGCCAGGCTTCGGCGGCGGAATCCGCCGACCGGAGAGCCCGCGCGCCGGCGCCCCAAACCCCCGGCTTTATCGGGGAGGCCATTTCTGTTAGCATTCCCGGAGAAGGGGAGGCGGAGAGGGCAGGCCCCGCGAGCCCGCGCCCCGGGGCCGGGGTCACCGCCGTCCCCGGCCGACCCAGCCGCCGCCCCATCCTCCCTCCCCCGGCTAAGGATACGCATGACCATAAGGCACGCCGACTACCGGGACCCGCTGACGGCAGGGTCCCCGGCGGTAATATTCGATCTGGACGGCACCCTCCTGGACACCCTCCCCGACCTGCACGGGTCCCTCAACCGGGCGCTTTCCGCCTTCGGGCTCCCGGGTCACTCCCCCGGCGCCGTGAAGGCCATGGTGGGGAACGGGATAGCGAGGCTCGTGAGGGACTCCGTCCCCGAGGGCAGGAGGGAAGAGGGACTAGTCCGGGAGGTGAGGGCCGCCTTCAGGCGGGACTATGCCGCGCACCAGCTGGATCTGACCCGCCCCTACCCCGGCATCGCGGAGCTCCTGGCGGGGATTTCCGGGATGGGCTGGCCCATGGCCGTGCTGTCCAACAAGGACCACGAGAACTCGGTGGCGGTTACGGACCACTACTTCCCCGGGCTCTTCAAGGTCGTCCTGGGGGCCTCGCCCTCCAGGAAGCCCAAGCCGGACACGGGAGGGGCCAGGGAGGCCGCGGAAATCCTCAGAAGGGCTCCCCGCGACATCTTCTTCATAGGGGACGGGGAGAACGACATGCTGGTGGCCGCCGCCTGCGGCTTCACCGCCGTCGGCGCGGGATGGGGGTTCAGGAGGCGGGAGGACATCCTCGCCGCCGGGGCCGGGACGGTCATGGACAGCCCGGGGGAATTCCTCGGGATCTGGGAGGGCCTGCGTGGACCGGCCCCCTCCTAAGCTGGAAAAGCGCCCCCCGGCCCCGGAGCCGCCCGCGTGGGCAACGGACCCCGAAGGCCTTCTCGTGTCAAGGCCCGGGCACGTGAGGATGGCCCTGACCGGCGGCGTGGCCTCGGGCAAGTCCACGGTGGCCGAGCTCCTGCGGGCCTTCGGTGCCCGGATAATAGACTTCGATCTCCTGGCTCGGGAGGCCCTCGAGCCCGGAGGTGCCAGCTTCGAGGCCGCCGCGGCGATATTCGGCCCGAAGAGCCGCGGGAAGGACGGGACCCTGGACCGGGCCTTCATAGCGAGGCGGATCTTCAGGGACCCGAAGCTCAGGGAGGCCCTGGAGGCGGAGATCCACCCCTACACCTGGAAGAGGATGACGGAGGAGCTCCGGCGGCTCAAGGACGCCCCCTTCGTGGTGGCGGACGTGCCGCTCCTGTTCGAGGCCCGCCTGAACACCCTCTTCAGCCCCACGGTCCTGTGCTTCGCCTCCGCCCAGGTCCAGCTGAAGCGGCTCCGGGACCGCAGCGGCGATCTCTCCGGGCGCCAGGCCATGCGCATCATCCGGAGCCAGATGCCTCCCGCGGAGAAGCTCCGCCTGGCCGAATGCGTCATCTCGAACGACGGCCCCATCCGGGAGACCATCCGCCAGACCAGGGCGCTGTGGGACCGCCTGAACGTCCCCGGTGCCGTCTTCGCCCCGAGGGGGGCGCAGGCGCCCCCGGATCAGGAAGCGGGAAGCCCCGTGTGTCCCGGACGGGGGACGCCCGCTCCCGAGTAGCCAGGACCCGGGCCCTCCGGACCGGGGGACCCTGCCGGGAAGGAAATGCCTTCCGAGCCCGGACCCCTCCGGACGCCCTTCCCCGCCGCCTCCTGCCCCCCGGACGCCCTTCCACGCCGCCCCGCGCCGACCCGATTTCCCGGTTCCCCGCCGTCCCCGTGCCCGGCCCGATTTCCCGGTTCCCCGCCGCCCCGCGCCCGACCGGCCCTCCCCCGCCCCGAGGGCCGTCCCGCAACCGCACGCGGCACAAGGATTCCCATGCCGCTCTTCCCGCCTTCTGATCCTCCGCGTCCCCCCGGCCCCACCGTCCCGGAACAGGCGGACGCCGCGCTCGCGCCGCTGGCCCAGAGGCTGAGGCCGAGGACGCTGGACGAGTACGCGGGCCAGAAGCATCTCCTGGGGGAGGGCAAGCTGCTGAGGCTCCTGTACGGGAGCGGCAAGGTGGCGTCCCTCATACTCTGGGGACCTCCGGGCACTGGCAAGACGAGCCTGGCGAGGCTCCTGACCAGGAACGCCGACGCCTCCTACGTGGAGTTCTCCGCGGTGCTCTCCGGGATAAGGGACGTACGCGAGGTGGTGACCGCGGCCAGGCACACGAGGCAGCTCGCGGGAAGGCCCACGGTCCTCTTCGTGGACGAGATCCACCGCTTCAACAAGGCCCAGCAGGACGCCTTCCTCCCCCACGTGGAGAGCGGGCTCATAACGCTCATAGGCGCCACCACCGAGAACCCCTCCTTCGAGATAATCCCTGCGCTCATCTCCCGGGCCAGGGTGCTGGTCCTGGAACCCCTGGGCAGGGCGGATCTGGAGGGCATAATAGATCTCGCCCTCTCCGACTCCGAGCGGGGTCTGGGGAAGCTCGGCCTCGCCCTGGAGCCCAGGGCGAGGGACTTCCTCATCATGAGCTCGGGGGGGGACGCCAGATCGCTTCTGAACGCGCTGGAGCTTTCCGCGGAGCTGGCGGGCGGCGCGGCCGCCGCCGCGGAACGGGAAGGCGGGAGGGGCGGCGGAGCCGGCCGGGAAGGACGGGAGGACGGAAGGGGCGGGGGAGGAGCCCGGGGAGGGACCATAACGGAGAACATAGTCTCGGAAGCGGTGCAGAGGAAGGCCTGGCGCTTCGACAAGGGCGGCGAGGAACACTACAACCTCATCTCGGCCCTGCACAAGTCGCTCAGGGACTCCGACCCGGACGGGGCGCTCTACTGGCTCGCGAGGATGCTGGAGGGGGGCGAGGACCCGGTCTACCTGCTCCGCCGCATGATCCGCTTCGCCTCGGAGGACGTGGGGGAGGCGGACCCGGAGTCCCTCATCCTGGGCGTCTCGGCCCTGGAGAGCTACCGCCTCCTGGGCTCCCCCGAGGGGGAGCTGGCCCTGGCCCAGCTGGCGGTGCACCTGGCCATGGCCCCCAAGTCCAACAGCGTGTACGCGGCATTCGGGAGCGCCCGCTCGGACGCGAGGGCGCGGGGGCCCCTGGAGGTGCCCCTCCACATACGGAACGCCCCCACGAAGCTCATGAAGGAGCTGGGCTACGGGAAGGATTACGTCTACGCCCACGACCGCCCCGGCGCCGAGACCGACCAGGAGCACCTCCCGTGCGAGCTCGCGGGGGCCGAATACTACCGCCCCTCCCCCCGCGGCCGCGAGAAGGGCCTGGACGCGCCGCTGGCCGCACGGCGGGCCAGGATGGCCGGGAAAAGGGCCGTGGCCGCAGGGGCGGCCGGAGGAGCCGAGCCGGGACTCGGGAAGGCGGCGGGGGCCGGCCCGGCGCCGCCACGGGCCGGGGAGGCCGGAAAAGCTCCGGCGGACCCCGGCCCCGGGGGCCGGCCGGTTCCCCTCCCGGACATGCGGGACGAGTTCGCCGACGACTTCCCCGACATGGACGAGTTCACCGGCGGCGCCGGGGACGGGGAGAGCTGAGGGCCCCCGGACCGGAGACGGCTTCGGAGGGGATTCCCGCGGGAGCACGGGCGCCGCGCCGCGAACGCCGGGCCGCCCGCCGGACTATTCTTCCCGCCTCCCCGGACAGGCGCACCGGCGGGACGCTCCGCCCCCGGCGCGAAGCCGGACGCTCAGCGGCCTGCCGCAGGACGGCCGGGGCGGCAGTCCCGGGATGCGGGAGGCCCATGCCCTGCAGAAAGATTGCCTTTGAGCCGCACGTGCGCACCTGGCACGTCCGGCCCGCGCCGGAAACCGGGACCCCGCGGTCCGCCCCGGAAGCCGCCGGAAGGGGCGGACGCAGCAGGGTCAATCGCTTTCCCGCCCCGGAAGGTTATAATGGAGCCGCGCTCCCGGGGCACCAGAATCCCCGCCCGGCCTCCGCGAGGCCTCCCTGGAACGCCAGAAAGTGCCCCGGAGGCGCCTGTCCCCATGACACTGCCGACCGAAATTCCCGGAACTCCCGAAGCGATCGTCTTCCCCGCCGGGACGGCGGCCCGGGAGCTGGTCGCGCGCTCCGGCGGGGCCGGCGCGCCCTTCGTGGACGCCCGGCCCGAGGAGTGGGACGCGCCCGTCCTGATAGATTCGGCGCTCTCGGCGCTGGCGGCGGCGGCCCTGGCCGAGTGGCCGTCATGGTTCGAGACGGGCGAGGGGACGGGCCCCAGCCCGTTGGAGTCCGTTTTCTCCTTCGACGCCTGCACCTCCGACATCTTCAGGGTCATCCACAGGGCCGCCAGGGTGCCCGCCGCCGACCAGGGCTGGCTCAAGGCGGCCGTCACCATGGGCGTCTTCCGGGGTTCGCCCCCTTTCTTCCCGGACGCCCCGGCCGAGATCCAGGCCCGGCAGCTCTCCCTGGTGCTGGGCGACCGCTACGCCCTCATCCGGGTCATCCCGCCTCCGGACCCCGAGCCCCCGTCCGGCATGCTCACGAGCTTCGCCAAGGGCTGCGAGTGGCTGGCAGGGGAGACCGGCATGAGGGTGGCGGCCCTCATCCCGGAAACGCTCAGGGCCCGTCCCGAGCTCGCCCCCGTCATGTACAGGCCCAGGGAACTCCCCGGGCCCGGACGGAGGCTCCTGCCAGCCCCCCCGCCGGAAGGCTGGGAAGAGGCCCCGGCCGAGGAGGGGGCCGGAACGCCGCAGCCGGCTCCGCACGGTCCGGGCCGGGGAGGACGGGCCGCTCCCGGAGAACCGCGGAGACCGGGGGACCCGGGCCGGGGAGGATCGGCCGGGCCCGGAAAACCGGGGGGACCGGGGGAGCCGACACGGATGCCGGCCCGGGAAGCGGGATCGTCCTGCCGGAAGAATCCGGGCACGGAAGGGTCTGGGGAACGCCCGCCCGCCCCGGAACGGGCTGTCCGGGACGTGGGAGCTTCCCCCGGCGGGCACGGGATCCTCGGGGACGCCATGCCCCCTTCCCGGAGCTCCGCGGACAGAGCTTACGAAGCCGACCCCGTCGCGGTCCCCGCCGCGGAAGAGCCGGACCGGGCGGAGGGCGTGCCGGCCCGGCCCGCGCCAGGCGGCATGCCCGCGTCTTCCGGGCACCCCTACGGCGGGCCGATCCGTCCCTTCTGGGACATCGAAGGCAGGCCCAACCCGCTCAGCCCCGGCGAGTCCGTCCTCGCGGAAAGCATGTCCCAGTTCCCCGATCTGGACGGCCTCTTCGCCTTCAACGTCCCGATCGTGACCTCGGGGGGCGGCAGGTTCATAGTGGATCTGCTGTGGGAAGACGGCAGGCTGGTGGTCGAAATCGACGGCTACTCCCACCACTCTTCCAGGCAGGCCTTCGCGGCTGACCGGGAAAGGGACTTCCAGCTCATGGTCTCGGGCTACAGGGTGATGAGGATCCCGCATGTGGAAGCCTTCTGGTCCGCGCAGGACGCCGTCGAAAAGATAAGGAAGGCGGTGGAGTACGTGCTGGCGAATAGGCGCTGAGCGAGCCCTGCGGAATCGGACCGACGGCACGGCTCCCCTTGTCCCGGACGCCCGAACGGACCGCTCCCGGAACCATCTCGTGGAAATGAAAACGAATGGTTTCAGTATAATAATATATCAGGGCTTGGGATTGGGATAGAGGAAAGCGAAAAATTGAGAAAGGGAGAAATGGACAAAGGTAAAGACTGGATAAGGCATTACAGCTCCCTGACATAAGGATAATGGGACCTCAAAAATTTTCTCAATCAAACACGGATTCATATCTTGAGGCTATGAAGTATAAACAACCAAATGAAATTCATTAAATACCTCATCCGATCATGCCTGATATGACATAGACCATAAGTCATTTCCCGTGAACCATGAACCGTAGAATTAATAGCCAGGAAAATTTTATGTGCCTGCAGGAAAGCAACTGCTTTATCGGCCATCATGTGGGGCTTTGAATTGTTGTCCGTGCCCCGGAATCCGCAACCAGATACCGGGGACAATCGCTGCTTGCGCCCATTTCCGTGAACTTGACAGTCGGCATCGCTGGAGTCAGAAACCCCCTTAATGTCACATCCATCATATAGGAACTCCGTTAGAGAAAACTCCTACGGGATGTGTAAAAAACCATAAACGGAGACATTTGCTGTCGAATTATTATGAGGCCACCTAATGCGGCCTTTTACGATAATGCTTATGTGACAAGAGCATATTGTATTTAAGATCGAAAACATCTTCCGGTTGGGTCCAATTAACTTGACACCTATGGGGGGGAACCTATAGTATGGTCTTGGCAGCCGCCAGGAAAAACCCGGCCGGGAGCGGGGAGGACGGTTCGGGAAGGCTCCCGGGATACGCAAGGCACGGAGCCGGTGCGCCCAGTCCGGTTCCGGAGCCCGTGGCCGACACCG
>JAISEQ010000441.1 GCA_031264045.1 Deltaproteobacteria bacterium | reverse complement strand
AACACGGTCTCCGGAGCATGGTCTCAGGATCACGGACTCCGGAGCATGGACTCAGGAACACGGACTCCGGAGCATGGACTCAGGAACACGGACTCCGGAGCATGGACTCAGGAACACGGACTCCCAAGACGGTACTCCGCCGAATAGCCATGACTCCCGGCGCCTCACCCGGCCTCACCCGCAGGGGCCACTTCCACTGTCTTGCCGGTCCTGTTCCACGGCTTCAGCGACGATATTGACAGCATGAATAGAATCGCCGTGAGCTGAAAAGCTCCGCCCATGAGGCAGTGCACGTAGTTGGCATGGTATTCCGGATCCCCGTATGCGGCGATGCCCAACTCCATGGTTATCGCGGGCTGGTTGTTCACCGTGGGTCCCAGCACGACTATTCCGACCACTATGCACAAAACTGTCAGCACGTACTTGACGAGGACCCAGCGGTACTTGAAGAAACCCCAGTGCGTGAAGCCCGATATGAAAAGTCCCGTCAGAAGGCAACCCATGGCTCCCGGGATTATGATGGCATCGTCTATTATCATGGCGGCGTAGTTGTAGCCCAGAAGCTCGCCCATGGTCTCGGCGGGCCCCAGAAGCAGCAGAGCCGCGTTCAGGCTGACGGCCCCCCCCACCCACAGGGACGCAAAGAATATATGGACAATCTTTATGACCCTCTGGCCTGTCCTACCTAACTTCTTCATGAAAACCTCCCCGGCATCGGTTTTTCCCGCGGCGTCCGCACTGACATGGACAGGCGGGCTCCCCGCGTCCGCCTGCGCGGACGGCGGCGACATCATTCTACGGAAACAGCCTTCCCGTTTCCACCCCCCAGACGGCACCGCAGGCTCCGTTGTTCCGGATCAAAGATTTTTTGTATCAAATGAAACCGCCGGAACCGGGCTGCTTTCCGCCGATCGGCATCGGCTTCCCCGGAAACGTCCGGTTCACGTCGGCGGAACGTTTTCCCTGCTCCACGGCAACGGAGCCGTCCCGGAAACGCAACCGGGCGGCATTGCCCGTCCGATTAAACGCCGGAATCTTCTTCCGTATTTTGATAGCGAATCATGGCGAGCATACCAAGGCTGGAGGTCGCCCGACTGTTCAACCCCTGGACTTATGGCAATTTCCGTAACCGTTCTCGTGAGAAGATATTGCCTTCAAGAGGGTCTGAGGTTCAGGGAAGCCTCACATGAGAGGGGATTCCTCAGTGCCGTTCCTGAAGTAGTCGACAGCGCTTCTGAAAATCTGCTCATGAAACTCAACGGACAACACATGTGTTCAAAATAGATATGCTCAAAATATCAGAATGCCCAATTTTCAGTCGTCTTTCCAGACGATCTGTCTGAACCTGACGGTTACGTAAGATGTGCCGTATATCGCTATCGCTGCGGCATGCACATCGGAATGCGAGTCGATGAATTTAGACGCATAATTCTTATTCACGATTTGAAGAAAGGCATCGTTAACCTTCTTCTCAAGTATGCTTTGCACGAATTCCGGTTTATTTCCGATGACAATGCTACCGTCATTACCAGTGATTATCTCGGGAACAGCCGTGTCCGTTTCCGGTGATACCGATTTCGCATGCTTTATTTCGATCACGACCCAATCTCCCTTCGGAGTCTTGATGGCAAGAACGGATTTTCCTATGTCCGAAGGCAACTCCGGCAAAGCCATGTCATTGCCGAATCCAATCAGAAGCTGCAACAGTGATCTGAAGTATGACTCATTGGGAAAATTACATGGATCGCGCTGGTAGATGGAGCTTAAGATGATGAACAGGTTCCGTTCACATTCCTTTTCGTCATATGAACCGAAAGCCTGAAGGAAATCAAGGTATTTCTGATTCAGGTATTGTTCCGGATCGTCTTCATTGGAAGGCACTATCATGCGCTGAAGGATCTCAAGGCGTACTGATTTAAAAATTTCGTTGTTCGGAATTTTAAGGCTATATTTAGGTTTTGGGGTTAACTCAGTTATTCTGTCAATGGTCAGGTAGCCAGCCTGCATGAGGACGGCAGTACTGTCCATATTGTTGATATCAGTTACAGGGTAAGGTGAAACCATTGTCAAGTTCTTGTCGAATATTTTGAAATAGTCGGTCTTGTTTTGAGAAATATTGCTCGTGAGAAGAGAAGATCCAGACTCGTACCAGTAATTGCCGAATGACTTTTTCTTGAAGAAACTCAACACGGAAAACGGATTCAGGACTTGAGATATACCATCCCACGAATACCCATCGTACCACTCCATCAGGCGTTTCATGAGATCTATCGGTGTGGATTCCTCGCTAATCTGATTTTTCCTCTTCAGAGCTACCAACGTTGGCTCGAAATAGTTCTCGAAAACTGATTCTATCTCATCCTTGGTGAAGCCGCAGACAGTCGCGTATTTTTCTGTGAGGGAGATGTCTTGAGTGTTGTTCATACCTGAGAACACCGAGAGCTGCCTAAACTTCGTAATGCCGGTTATGAATACGAAACGGAGGAATTTTGAGCATGATTTAACACTTGAGTAGAAGTCGTGGAGCGTAAGTCTAATTTTCTCCAGGTCTGTACGGACACCGATATTCCCGACAAGGGGAAAGTCGTATTCGTCTATTAGCAACACAACGTTCCTGAAAGGATTTCCCAGGGTCAATCTGGAGCTGTCGGGCGGCTGGGAAAAACGGTGTTTCTCGGACAGCTTCTTTATCAATATAGAGATGGCTGCGGAAGGACTGCGAGCCTTGATCTTGATTTTACGTTTCTGCGCAATCTCATCGATGACAACGAGAAGATCATCCTCGAACACTTCCGGGTTAGAAGTAATGGAGTTAAATGACAGGCGGATCACCGGGAAGGTCTCCCAGAAAACCCCGAGGCGCCTATGGATCTCCAGGCCTGTGAAGAGCTCACGCCTGCCTTCGAATATGTTCCCGATCGTATCCAGAAGCAGGGTCTTGCCGAACCTTCTTGGCCTCGAGAGGAAAACCGGGACGGTGGAGTCTTTACCGCTTATCAAATCGTGGATTAACCCTGTCTTATCGACCTATACTCCTTCGGCTTCAGAGAACGCCTCGAAGTTGTCCTCACCGACCAGGAAGGGGGAATCCGCTGTGTCGTTCGCTTCCATGCCTTCATGCCTCCGGCTCTGATTTCGTCTGGCAGGTGCCGTGTTTCAGGCTTCCTGCTCCAACGGTTCTGATCTTGACTTCCATGTCCGAGAGTCCAGACTTCTTCTCGAGCCAGTACTATTTCTCGAGCCAGTACTATCAATTTTATAATATCATGATATGAAGAGTTCTGCAACCTCGGATAAACTTGCAAACTTGATTCCGCTACACCACCCCATTCCTAACCTTCTGGCGGTTTCAGAGGCCAAAGATCCTGGGCAAGGGAAACGCGTTCGGGCGGGGATTTGGCTTAAACGCAAGGGGTGTCAATGCACAGACCGCATGCGTTTACCCGGTCTTTCGAGGGGGGGGTTACAATTTGAAAAACTTCCAACCTTCGGAAAGATCGGACGAATCTGACATTCTCGGATAATTCGCATCCGCCCGCAAGAAGGCAAATCCGACCGTCTGCCGTCCGGACGGAGAGGCTCCGAGCCATCCCGGTGTCTGGCACCCTTCCGGCACCGACCGGTCACCTCCGGTGGGCCGGGAACGTCCCGCGCGTCCCGGCCGGACCCTCCGACCTACGGGATTTCCGTCACCGGTCAGCAGTGCAGGTTGACATCCCGGCATCCCTCTCTTCCTAACCTGCAACGGATGACCGTCAACGATATTCCTGCAACGGATGACCGTCAACGATATCCGTAAACTTTTTTTGACCGAACCGTTCCTCTCCGTCGCCTGCCGGACATCCGCTTGAACGGATACCGATTTCCGACATTCAATTGGACGGGCAATATCGGCGGTTCAGGCCGCAGGTTCCTCAACTGCCCCGCGATACGAAACCTGGCAAGCCACACGGCAAGCCTCCGGAAGATTACGGCACCGCTTCCGGCAAATCGCGGCAACTCTTCCGCGCGGTCAGGACAACGATTCCGGCAAGCTCTGCCGATCTTCCGCGCTTGCCCGGCTTCCGGACAACTGATTCAGCTCCATGCTATCCGCTCCATATGCTATCGCTCCATGCTTAACGCATGTGCGCAGACTGTCCGGGCGCCCCCCCGTCCCTCCCGTCCGGCCCGTATCTAGAAGAACACCGGGTACGCCACGGGGGCCTTTGCCAGGGGAGCCTCGCCCGCGAGTTCCGAGGTCTCCAGGTTGTCCGGAAAGCGCTCCTGGATCTTGTTCAGCACCTTGCGGCGGGCCAGGAGCGACTCCACCACGTCGGGATCGAAGTGGTGGCCGCTCTCCTGCTCCATTATCTGAATCGAGAGCGACTCGTCGAAGGAGTCCTTGTAGGTCTTGCGGGACAGGAGAGCGTCGTAGACGTCCGCCACGGCCAGGATCCTGCCGTAGATGGAGAGGTCCTCGCCCCTCTTGCCCTGGACCCGGCCTCCGGGGCCCGCGCGTCCCGGAAGCGGGAGGCCCGTGTCAATATCTACCCACCCGGGGTAGCCCTGGCCGTCCCAGCGCTCGTGATGGTCGAGTATTATCTGGAAGGT
Source organism: Deltaproteobacteria bacterium (assembly GCA_031264045.1). GTDB lineage: Bacteria > Desulfobacterota > Desulfarculia > Adiutricales > Adiutricaceae > JAIRZX01. The sequence continues at coordinate 1,264 of JAISEQ010000441.1, read as the reverse complement.
GAGGCGGTCCAGGGGGGTCCTCGCTTTCCGGAAAAGCCTCGCGCCTATGAGCACGTGGGCCTCCATCAGCGCCCTTTCCTTGTGGTCCAGCCTCCCGGGCTTGGTCAGCACCGGGCCGGGAATGCTCATCTTGCCCACGTCGTGGAGCATGGCGGCAAGCGGGAGCATGTCCAGGATGCGGGAACGCTCGGTGGAGGGCACCCCGCGCCTCCTTGACCAGTGCTCGTAGAGCTCGGTCGCGATCGAGGCCACGCGCTGGGCGTGGGCCGGGGTTTCCTGCGGGTCGTGGGAGCTTATGACCTCCACGCTCCTTATGGTCATGCTCCGGAGCATCATGGCCTTCTCCATGGCCATGGAGGCGCACTGGACGTAGAACTTGCCCAGGGCCAGATCGTCCTCCCCGAACTCCTGGATGTGGCCGTCGGCGTTTACGGGGTTTATGAGCTGCAGCACACCCATGGTCTCCCCGGGGGCGCAGACCAGCGGGAGCGTCATTATCGACTGGCAGACGTAGTTCGTGCTGTTGTCTATCGTCGTGTTGTGCTGGAAGGGGGCGTCGAGATCGATGTCCTGCGTGTTGTTCACGACCAGGGTCTTGCGCTCGAGCGCCACGTAGCCGGCCAGCGATCCCCGGTCCAGCTTCAGGATGTAGTTCAGGAACGGCAGATCCGACGGCTCGTTCACTATGCGCTCCAGGTAGGCGTTCTGGGTGATCGCCAGGACCAGGGTGTCCCCCCGCCGCAGATAGATCGAACCCGCCTCGGCCGCGACCAGCGCCCTCGCGTCCGTGAGCACCCGCTCCAGGAGCATGTCCACGTTCGTGAGCTCGTTCAGGGCAGCGGCCAGCCTGCCGGCCCTCCGGTCCCGGTTTATGTCCTTAACCAGATCGCAGCTGTCAGTCAAAACCTCTCCTTTCCGGTCCGGCAGTTCGCGCGTACTCATGATATCGCCTAAAGCGGAAAAAATCAGCACAAATACGCGTTTGTCGGGGGCGCGCCCAACAGCCGGAACCGTCAGGGGGCCGTCCAACAAGATAGGACGCCCTGCCGGGGAGGCCGGGGATGCCGGCCCTGCCGCCCGGCGCGGCCCGGGGAACTTCACGGAGCCCCGGCCGGGCACGGAAAGCCTTTCCCGGCGGGGGTTTGCGGGACTCCCGGCCATCTGCACCGCCGTCCGGGGACAGGACGGCCGCCAGGCGGCGCGGAGCTCCGGGCCCTCCCAGGGCCGGCCGGGAATCGGGGCGTCCCGGCCCCGGACCGGGTCC
>JAISEQ010000397.1 GCA_031264045.1 Deltaproteobacteria bacterium | reverse complement strand
GGGCTTCTTCTCGTCCGGGGGGCTCTCCTACAACCCCGGCCCCATGGAGACCAAGCTGAGGGAGCTCTTCCCCATCTTCTTCCGCTCCGATCTGACCAAGGCCATACAGGAGAGGCTCTGGCAGCTGGGCTACGACGTGACCATCGACGGCCGAAACGGTTCCGGGACCGGCGGGGCCATAGTCGCCTACCTGAGGGACTCCGGCTCCGTCGCGGGTTCGAGGGTGAGCCAGAGGCTCGCGGACGAGCTGGCGGAGAAGGTGAGGGCCGGCACGGTCAGGAACCTGGCCGACTACCGCCCTCCCCCGGCCAGGGCGCCCGACAGGAGCTCGACCCACGGCCAGTTCACGAACGCCGGGGCCGTCTCTAAGCTCCGGGGGCTCTACCAGGCGGATCAGCCCATCTTCGACCGCATGGAGAGGGCGTTCCACGTTCCGGGGAAGCTGGTGGCGTCCCTCATGTGGATAGAGACCGGCTACGGGAGCTACTTCGGAAAGGCCAGGGCCGCCGCGAGCCTCGCCTCCATGGCGGCGTCCGCGGACTACGGGCTGATAGGCCCCCACGTCTCCGATCTGGCGCGGGACGACGAGGCCAGGGCATTTCTGGCGGAGACGGCCGCCAAGCGGGGCGCCTGGGCCAGGGACGAGCTCGCGGCCCTCCTCCGCTTCGCCTGGGACAACGGCCACGACCCCATGCAGTTCCCCGGCTCCGTCTACGGGGCCATAGGCTACGGGCAGTTCATGCCCTCCAACATATCCCGCTACGCCGTGGACGGGGACGGGGACCAGAAGATAGATCTCTTCCAGAAGGAGGACGCCGTGTTCAGCATCGGGAACTTTCTCCGCGAGCACGGCTGGTCCGGGGACATGTCCTCCGAGGACAAGCGGAGGGGGGTCATCCGGAAGTACAACAACAGCGGCATCTACGTGAACACCGTGCTTTACGTGATGGAGCATCTGTAGCCCTCCGGGCGCTCCTGCGCCCGGAGGGCCTCGGTACCGGACTCGGGCGCGGGTTGCCTGGCCGTCCCCCTTCACCCGGAGAGGCCCTGCGCCGGGACGGGAATACGGTGCCGGGCTTTAGGCCGTGTAGATAAGGACGGCTCCTGCGGCATACGGCATCCCGTGCCTGGCCCGTGTCCTTGACCGGCCTCGCGCCGGGATACGGCCTAATTCCTTGACGCGGGGTGCAGGAGGCACCGCCCGTTCGCGGCAGGCGCAGACGGCTCCGCCGGCGGTCGGCGGGAGCCGGGCGGTGAGGTGCCGCTCGCGGTTCGGCCCGCCGGGGGCAATTCGGGCCGAACCCGTTGCGGCATATCGGTTTCGGCTTTCCCGAACCCGGTCCGGGGGAGCCCGGGCCGCCGGTCCGGCGGAGTTCCCGCGGCAGTCGGCCGGCGGGGAACGGGGCCGGAGGGGGGAATCGTCAAAAAAAAATTGAGGGGCGAAATTTTCTTCCTGAGGGGAAAAAAATCAGTAATTTTAAGAAGTTAAGGCTCGTTTGGGGCGGAAAAGGCCCCGGTCGGCCAAAAATAGGGGTTGACCCGGACTCGGGAATTGGGTATAAACATGCTCAGGCAGACACAGGCAGTCGATTCCAGGAGTTTGGATGAAGGCGGCCTGGCCTAATTGGGAATCTCGTTAGAATCGAGAGCGGGCCCGCCTCTGTATCCGGGGACCGAAGCAAGAAGGTGCGTGAGGCACCTAAAGCCACTGGCTTGAAAGGGCTGGGAAGGCGATTGCCAGGGTTGATCCGGGAGCCAGAAACCAATCTGCCGTCATATTCTTCCCCGCGGTCTGGGAATTAGGTTCAGGATAAGAAGGGCATCCCGAATCAGCTGTACGCTTGGTTCGGGTTTTTTTTATCCAGATTCCCCTCCGCGGAACATGCCCCTTGGGCGAGGTTTCGGGCGCCGGGCCGTCCTGAAGCCGGAAGAAACTGATATTTCAAGGAGGTGCCCTTATTACTTAACCATCGGCAATGGCTGACCGGAACAGGGAAGTGTCGTAGAAGCGAACGCGGACCCGCCGCTGTATCCGGGGACGAAAGCGGAATTGCAAGGGGATAGCCCAAAGGCGAGGGAACAGGTCAGAGCCTCTCACGCCCGGGCGAACGAGGTAATTTCTCCGAGCAGAAGTCACTGGGGACTTAGGGGTTCCTGGGAAGGCGCCGCGAGTAGACGGATCCGGAAGCCAGAAAACCTGGCCGGACAGCTCTTTGCGAACAAAGGCACGTGGTATTGCCTTACGTGAAGCCCTGGGTAATAGGGTAATCCCCTGGGCAGACGGACAGATGCTGAGGCACGCGGAAACGCAGGCCGTACCGGCGCGGACCCAAGCGGCCGGTTCTACCTCCCTGGCTGAATGGGCCTATAGCGGGCATCGGCCGGCGAAGTACACGGAACTCAAGCAAGCTGTTCAGGAACCTTGTCGGCTTAACAGGAAAACGGCTCTCTTCCTCAAGTCGGCGTTTTGGTTCCGTCAAGATTCTGAAGGTCCATTGAGGCCTTTAGAGAAGGAAAAGGCCTCCCGGTTTTGGAGTGAGCGGGAGGCCTTTTTCTATATCCTGAGTTTGACGCGGCATGGTGCCCCCAGCCGGGCAACCAGGAATAGCGTCCCGCAGGGGCAACCCCCCTGCGGGTATGCGGAAAGGCCCCCCGTTGGATTGGAGTGTCGGGGGGCCTTTCTTTTGTCTTCACGCCGGAACGGCCGGGCTTGCAGAATTCCCCATGGCTGCTCAAGCGTTTCGGCCGGCAGGTGGGGAAAGCGTTTCGGCCGGCAGGTG
>JAISEQ010000365.1 GCA_031264045.1 Deltaproteobacteria bacterium | reverse complement strand
CGTACTCTGCCTCACCGCCGCCGTCGCGTTCTCCCAGCTGGCGATCGCCCAGATCGCCCCCCTCGGCGAGCCCGGAGCGATAGGGGCCTCCGTCCCGGCCGAGCCTCCCGCCGGGCCCGGCACGGGCGCGGCCTCCGATCCGGCCGATCCAGCGGCGGATCCCGGCACGGCCGCAGGCTCCGATCTGGCCGATCCCGCGGCGGAGCCCGGTACGCGCAGCAGCGGCGCATACATGGAACACTATCCCGATGATACCGAAGAAGACTATCCCCCCTATCACTGGCCATATGAAGATTAGATGCGCAGAACGCCCGGAAGGCTTTCCGGCCTTCCCTCCGGATCGCCTGTCGTCGAGTCCCGCGCCGGGTCCGGGAAGATGCAGCGAACCGTCCGGGATCCTCGGGGCCGATACCGTATGGCTCCAACCTTCACTCAATTAAGCGCGTCCGGGTCGGCCCCTCCGGGAAACCTTCCGTCACCCCGCCGACGGCGGTTTCCGGCGGACCGGGAAGCCTCATGGCCGACCGGCCCCGAAACCCTATTCAAAGGAAAAGTTCCATGCCATTCAAGATCCTCTTCGCCGTCCTCTGCCTCACTGCCGCCGTCGCGTTCTCCCAGGCCGCGACCGCCGAGACCGTCCCCCCCGCCGAGCCAGGAGAGGCATTGGCCTCCTCCCCGACCGATTCCCCAGGCGAGCCCGGATATCGCGGCGCATCCGATCCGGACGATTCTGCGGCCGAGCCCGGAACGGGCGAGTCCTCCGATCCGGCCGATCCTTCGGCCGAGCCCGGCTCGCGCGGGGCATCCGACCGGGAAGGCGAACCTGAAGGGTTAAAACCCAATCGCTTGGGGTTTTGATTATTAGATCCTCTGGACGTTCCCCGGACGGCCACCCGTCCCTGCTCCAGGACCGCCTTCCGGCGCGGTTCGCGCCGGACCCGCAGGGTTGCCCCCCGCCGTCCGGGATCCTCGGCGGCGATTCCGGCCTGCTCCGCCTTCAGCGTCGGCCGGGGCGCACGGTCTCGGCCCTTCCCGGTGGACCCGCCCGACCGCCGATGAAGGTTTCCGCCGGACGCGGAAGCCTCAGGGCCGGTCGGCCCCCAAACCCAATTCAAAGGAGAAGTTCCATGCCCTTCAAGATCCTCTTCGCCGTCCTCTGCCTCACGGCGGTCGTCGCGTTCTCCCAGGCCGCGACCGCACAGACCGTCCCCCCAGCCGAGCCAGGAGCAGCCGCGTCCTCCGCCCAGGCCGTTCCCCCCGGCGATCCCGGATACCGCGGCTCCTCCGATCCGGACGATCCAGCGGCCGAGCCAGGAACGGACGTGGTCTCCGCCCCGACCGAGCCCCCCGGCGAGCCCGGAACGGGCGGGACCTCCGCCCCGGCCGATCCCGCGGCCGAGCCAGGCACGCGCGGGGCCTCCGACCCGGCAGGCGATCCCGAGAAGTACCCCAAGTAGATTCCTCCGAACGCCGCCGGGACCGCCAACCGGCGTGGCCGCACCGGGCCTGCAGAGTTGCCCCGTGCCGTCCGGGATCCTCGGGGGCCATACCGCATGGCTCCGCCCTCCACGCCAGTAAGTGCGCCCGGGCTCGGCCCTTTAGGGAAACCTCCTGTCCCCCCCCGGCGACTGTTTCCGTAGGACGCTGGGGCCTCATGACCGGCCGGCCCCGAAACCCGGCCATAAGGAGATATCCCATGCCTTTCAAGCTCCTCTTCGCCGTACTCTGTCTCACGGCCGCCGCCGCGTTCTCCCAGGCGGCGATGGCGCAGACCGTTCCCGCAGGCGGGCCGGGAACGGACGTGGCCTCAGCCCCGGCCGATCCCCCCGGCGAACCCGGATCGGGCACGGCATCCGCCCCGGCCGATCCTTCCGGCGAACCCGGAACGGACGTGGCCTCCGTTCCGGACGTTCCCGTAACGGGCGGGGCCTCCGATCCGACCGAGCCCGGGACACGCGGCGCCTCCGACCCGGCTGGCGATCCCGGGTGGACCTGGTAGGGCTCCCTTCCGGCGGGTATCGGCGCTGAACGGCCACGGGACCGCCAGACGGCGCGGCCCGCGCCGGGGCCGCAGAGATGAACCCCGCCGTTGGGGAGCCTCGGGGGCGATACCGCATGGCTCCGGACTTCATGCCTGTCGGGGCGCACGGGCTCGGCACATTCCGGAGAAACCAGCCTCGGATGCCCCGCGCCCGTGACGGGGCATCGGAGCCATTGGCTTCGGCCCCCCCCCAGTCCTGCGGAACGTGCCGGCCGCGCGGCCATGGGCATCCGTACCTAAGTGGCAAGGCCCGCAAGCGCTCCCGGCTGTCTCCGCGCCGGGGACGGCATTCAGGCTGACGCGGCTGCCTTATGACCGGCCGGCCCCTGAACCCGGTCAGAAGGAGAAATCCCATGTCTTTCAAGCTCCTCATTGTCGTATTCTGTCTCACCGCCGCCGTCGCGTTCTCCCAGGCGGCGACCGCCCAGGCCGCCCCCCCCGGCGAGCCCGGAGCGAGGGGGGCCTCCGTCCCGGCCGATCCTCCCGGTGATCCCGCAACGGGCTTGGCCTCCGCCCCGGCCGATCCCCCTGGCGAGTCCGGAACGGGCGTGGCCTCCGATCCGGTCGAGCCCGGAACGGCCGAGGCCTCCGATCCTGCCGGTCCTGCTGTGGAACCGGGCTCGCGCGGGGCAACCGGCCAGGAAGGCGAACCCGAAGTGTTACGACCAAACCGTTACCCGTATAATTAATAGATCCTGTGAACGTCCCTCGGACAGCCTCCCGTCCCTGCTCCCGGACCGCCTGCCTGCACGGTCCGCGCCGGACCCGCAGGGTTGCCCCCGCCGTTCGGGAGCCTCGCGGGCGATTCCGATCTGTCCCGCCATCAACGCCGGCCGGTGCGCACGGGCTCGGCCCCTCCCGGGGGACCCTTCCGCCCGTCGGCGAAGGTTTCCGCCTGACTCGATGCCTCAGGGCCGACTGGCCCCGAAACCCCGTTCAAAGGAGAAGTTCCATGCCCTTCAAGCTCCTCTTCGCCGTCCTCTGCCTCACGGCGGTCGTCGCGTTCTCCCAGGCCGCGACCGCCCAGACGGCCTCCGACGAGCCAGGAACGGGCGGGCCCTCCGCCAAGGCCGATCCCCCCGGCGAGCCCGGAATCCGCGGCTCCTCCGATCCTGACGATTCCGCGGCCGAGCCCGGAATCCGCGGCTCCTCCGATCCTGACGATCCCGTGGCCGAGCCCGGAATCCGCGGCTCCTCTGATCCTGACGATCCCGTGGCCGAGCCCGGAATTCGCGGCTCCTCCGATCTTGACGATCCCGGCTTGCGCGGGGCCTCCGGCCAGGAAGGCGGACCCGAAGTGTTTAGACCTAAGCGCTTAGGGTTTTGACGATTAGATCCTCGGACGTCCCCCGGACAGCCTCCCGTCCCTGCTCCCTGACCGTCTGCCGGCGCGGTCCGCGGTGGACCCGCAGGGCTGCCCTCCGCCTCCGGGATCCTCGGGGGCGATTCCGACCTGTTCCGCCATCAACGCCGGTCGTGGCGCACGGTCTCGGCCCCTCCCGGTGGACCCGCCCGCCCGCCGATGAAGGTTTCCGCCGGACGCGGAAGCCTCAGGGCCGGCCGGCCCCGAAACCCAATTCAAAGGAGAAGTTC
>JAISEQ010000317.1 GCA_031264045.1 Deltaproteobacteria bacterium | reverse complement strand
AGGCCGGACCCGTGACCGGAAGAAGGCCGGACCCGTGACCGGAAGAGGGCCGGACCCGTGACCGGAAGAGGACCGAACCCGTGACCGGAAGAGGACCGAACCCGTGACCGGAAGAAGGCCGGACCCGTGACCGGAAGAAGGCCGGACCCGTGACCGGAAGAAGGCCGGACCCGTGACCGGAAGAAGGCCGGCCGAAAGGGCGGGAAGGGGGGTCAGACGAAGAGCGAGCTTATCGAGTCCTCCTGATGGATGCGGCGTATGGCCTCGCTCAGGAGCTTCGCGATGGAGAGCACCTTGATCTTGGACATCTCCCTCCCGGCGGAGGTGAGCGGGATGGAGTTGGTGACCGCTATCTGAGAGAGCGGGCTCTCCTCTATCTTCTTCAGCGCCTCCCCGGAAAACACCGGGTGGGTGGCCAGGGCCATCACCTCAAGAGCCCCCTTGTCCATGATGACCTGGGCGGCCTGGGAGAGCGTCCCGGCGGTGTCCACCATGTCGTCCACGATGACCGCCCGCTTGCCCGACACGTTGCCTATGATGTTCATGGCCTTGGCCTCGCCCGGGGCGTCCCGCCGCTTGTCCACGATGGCCAGCGGGGCCTCCATGCGCTTGGCGATGGCCCTGGTGCGCTCCACGCCGCCGGCGTCGGGGGAGACCATGATGAGGTTGTCGGAGCCTATGTTCTTCAGGTGCTGGAGAAGGATCGGGGACGCGAAGAGGTGGTCCACCGGAATGTTGAAGAAGCCCTGGATCTGGCCCGCGTGGAGGTCCATCGCGAGCATCCTGGTGGTCCCGGAGGCGGTCAGCAGATCCGCCACGAGCTTCGCGGAGATGGGCACCCTGGGCGCGGCCTTCCTGTCCTGGCGGGCATAGCCGTAGTAGGGGATGACCGCGGTGATGCGCCTGGCGGACGCCCTCTTCAGGGCGTCTATTATGAGCAGGAGCTCCATGAGGTTGTCGTTCACCGGGGCGCAGGTGGACTGTATGACGAAGGTGTCCCGGCCGCGGACGTTCTCGCCCAGCTCTATGAAGATCTCCCCGTCCGAGAAGCGCCGGACCTGGGCCTTGCCCAGGGGCTGCCAGAGGGCCTCGCAGATCTCCAGGGCCAGGGCCTTGTTGGAGTTGCCGGAAAAGACCACGATGTCGTTGGGCATGGGATTGTCCTCGGGGCTCCGGAGGGGGCGCCTCCCCGCCCGGCCCGGCAGGGCGCGGGGGGCCTTGGGGTGGCGAAGGCGACCGGAAGGCCGGCCGGAAGCGGGAAACGGAAGATCCGCCCGGAGCGCCTGCCGGAAGCCGCGCGTCCGTCCGGACGGTCGGAAAGACGGCGTCCCTCCGGGGGGCCCGGCCAGCAGGCGGGGGTTCTGCCGGACCTGCGGCGGCGGCCTCCGGCCTTGAACGGACCTCCGGCCTTGAACGGAGGCCGCTCAAGGGCCTCATAAACAGCCGCGGCCCTCTGGAAGCCGAGGGCCGGTGCGAGGGGCGCTCCGGGCATGGCCCGGGGCCGGGGGGTACGGAAAGGCGAAATGAGGGAAACCGCCCCGCGAGCCGCGCGGGACCCGCGGGAAAGGGCGTTGGCTGGGGCGGAAGGATTCGAACCTTCGAATGCAGGAACCAAAACCCTGTGTCTTAAGCCACTTGACGACGCCCCAGCGTCCGGAAAACCTAGCTGCGTCCGCCTCCTGGAAGGACACGTTCCCCCTGGTCCGGAGGGGGAGGCCGGGGCCCGCGGCGACGGGCCGCGGGAAGCTCGCGACGTTCGGGGGAAAAGCCCGGCGGGCCTGCGGGGGGGCGCTCCGCCGGCCGCCCTGGAGGCGGCGGCCGGGGGCTCGGGCCGGAAGGCCGGTCCCCTCAAACGTCACGTGACAAGAAAAATCTGGGGAGGTCCCGCGGACCTCGGGGCTTAGCCCGGGGACGCGTCCGTAAGGCCCGTCCGGACCGCCGCCCGTGTCGGGCTCCGTGCTTCAGGCTTCAGGCATCGGGCTCCGTGCTTCGGGCTTCGGGCTTCAGGTACCGGACTCGGGTTTCGGAGACCGGCCCGTCTCAGTCCGGGGAAAGCGAGGTCGCCAGAGCCCACCACCCCCGGGCCCGGAGCGCCGAGGCGGCCTTCGGGGCATCGGCATCATCGCCGAAGAGCGCCCAGAAGGTCGGTCCGCTCCCGGACATCCCGGAGGGACCGCCGAAGGCCCCGGCCGCCTCTTCCGCGATGAGGGCCAGCTCGGGGCTGAGCCGCGAGGCGGCGGGGAGGAGATCGTTTGCGCCTAGAGGAGGGAGCGCGAGCTCCGAAAGGTCCGGGAACGCGTCCAAGATATTCTCCGGGGCAGGATTTGTCAACTCATATTCTCTGAAGACGTCCCCGGTGGAGAGCCCCTCCCGGGGACCCGCCAGGAGCGCCCGGGGCGGGAGCGGGGGCCCCGGATACGGGGCGAAGCTCTCTCCCGCCCCCCCGACGAGCCTGATGCCCGGAGACCCCAGGAAGAAGGGGATGTCGGCTCCTAGAGGCATGAGGAGGGATTCGAGCTCCCCGACCGGAAGGGGGTCGGGGGCCAGCGAGTTCAGCCCCAGGACGGCCGCGGCGGCGTCCGAGCTGGATCCCCCCAGGCCGGCCCCGTAGGGGATGCGCCGCACGATGCCCACCCGCACCCTCCGCCGGGGATGCCCGGTAGCTTCGCGGAGCGCCCGGACGCACCGGAGAACCAGGCTCTCCGGGCCAGTGAGCAGAGGATCGGTGGGAAGTGCCGGGCGCGGAAGCTCGTCCGAGACCGAAATCACGTCGGCGCCCGGCGGGGGGCCCAGCTCCTCCACGACGACGTCGTCGGCGAGGGCCAGCTTCGAGGTGAGGCAGAAGAGCTCGTGGCGCCCGTCGGGACGAAGACCCAGGACCTTCAGGAACAGGTTAACCTTGGCGGGGGCCTTGACCTTGACCTGGAAGGCGCTCATGGGTCGGACGGGTCCTCACGGGCCGGAGGGCATCGGAAGGGCCGAAAGGCCAGACCGGCATGACGGGGCTCAAGCACTGGAATTCCAAGCGGGCCAGGAGGTTCCGGAGGGTACCCGCCGACGGGGGAGGCGGCGGGGTCCGGGGGCGGCGCACCTCCCGCGGAGACGTTCGCCCCGCTGCCGGCCGCGCCCGCCTCCGGGGCATTTCGGATTCGGATGCCTCTCCCGCCGAAGGGCCTCTTCCTCCCGCAGGGGGCTCAGGCCGAAGGAGGGGGGCGGGAGCAGTTCGTGCGTCCCCGTCCCCGTACGGCACTTCCGACCGTCCGGATCTTCAGGACGCCCGGATCTTCAGGACGCCCGCTCTCCGAACCCCGAGTCTCTTATGACCGCCCGCTCTCCGAACCCCGAGTCTCTTATGACCGCCCGCTCCCCGAACCCCGAGTCTCTTATGACCGCCCGCTCCCCGGCCCCCCGTGACTTCAGCTCTCAGGCCGTTCATGCCCTTCGCCCGGCCGTCCTCCCGCCCGTCAGGCGGACGCGGTTCTCCTGCCCGTCAGACGGACGCGGTTCTCCCGCCCCGTCAGGCGGACGCGGTTCTCCAGCCCGTCAGGCGGACGCCGTCCTCCCGCCCGTCAGGCGGGCACGGTCTCCCGGGGGTCTATCAGGTTGATGACCAGCCCGTTCGTGACCTTCGGGTAGAAGTAGGTGGCCTTGCGGGGCATCACGTAGCCGCTCTCGGTGACCTTCAGGATCTCGGCCAGGCTTGTGGGGTTCAGGATGAAGGCCGCCCTCTCGCCGGCCTCCACCAGCCTGAAGGCGCTCGCGGAGTCCGAAATGTAGCTTATGCGGCCGGGGTCGTCCATCAGCTCCTCGGTGAGCCCCAGGGCCTCCGTGAGCACCACCTCGGTCAGCACCGAGACGTCCAGGAGCGACAGCGAGGAGCGCTCCGGGGCCTTGTCGGCCAGGGCCTCCTTCACCTTCTCCCTTATCTTGATGAAGCAGCAGCAGTCGGCCCCGTTCAGGAAGAGCCCGAAGACCGTGAGCCCCTTGCGGTCGTCCTCGTGCAGCTTCTCGGAAAGCGCGTCGCAGGCGGCCCTCCTGCCCCCGTCGGCGAAGGAGAACACCCTGGTCTCGGCTATCGGGGCCAGCCGCGCCAGGATCTCCTCGTTCGTGAGCGGCCAGGACCTCAGGATCCTGTGGGTGGGGAGCACGCACAGCCCCGGATCGCTCATGGGGCACAGATACGTCATCACCCAGTCCAGGGCGCTGTCCGGAGGCGGGGCCTGCCCCTCACGAGCGAGCCTGGCGCGGTTCCTGTCGCGGTAGTTCAGCGCTGTCATGTAGCGGTGGTGCCCGTCGGCTATGTAGACGGTCAGCCCGGAGAGCCTGGAGCGGAAGATCTCCACGGTCTCGGGATCGTCCGTTACCACCACCTTGTGGACCTGGCCCGAGGTGTCCCTCAGGGCCATGTCCGGGGCCCTGCCCGCAAGGGACGCCAGGACGTTGGACAGCGCCTTCTCCGCGTCCGGGAAGAACCCGAAGATGGGGCTCAGCTGGGAGCGGGTCTTCTCCATCAGATCCAGGCGCTCCTGCTTGTGGAAGCTGAAGGTCTGCTCGTGGAGCCTTATGCGGGCGTCCCGGCCCGGCTCCTCCAGGCGCATCAGGCACACGAAACCCCTGCGGATCTGCCTCTTCCCGGTCAGGGGGTGCGTGAACTCGGTCTCCATGACGTAGACGGCGGGCTTCGGGGACCTCACCAGCACCCCGTCCCGGAACCAGCCCGCGAGCGTCTCCGCCGAGCGCGCGTGCCAGGCCATCTCGTCCGGGTCCCCGGGCAGGGTCCTGCCCAGGTCCACATGGAGGAAGTTGTGGGGGTGGCCCTCGTAGTAGAGCTCCCTCTCGGCCATGGATAGCACGTCGTAGGGAGGGGCCACAAGCGCCCCGCCCGACCCGCGCATCTCGTCTTCACTGTAGACGTAGCCCCGGAAGGGCGCTATCGAGACCATTTAGGCCGGTCCTCCTGGAAAAAACTCTCCGCAAAATAGCATACCGTGTCCCGTTTCACAAGATGACGGCCCGGGCGGGGCACCCCCGGCCCGTTTCGCCGCCCCCGCCCCCCTCCGGGAACCGGAGGGTTCGCCGCCGGGGCCCGAGGGCACAGGAGCGGCGGCTCCGGCAGTCCCGCCCGGTCCGCGGGCCGCTCCGATCCGGCAGGCGGCCGGCCCGATCCCGCGCCCGGAGGGTACGGGCCAAGCCCCCAGGGACGGCCCCGGGGAACGTCGGCCCCCGGTACCCGCCCGTGCCGGCGGGGAAGGTGCCGCCGGCGCGCGGACCCTCCGGAAGTCCTGCCCCCGGATCGCCCCCGGCAAGCCGGGTACATGCCCCAGCCGGAACCGGCCCCGGGGCGGAGCGGTGCCCGCGCCGGTATCGGCCCCGGGGCGGAGCGGGGCCCGTGACGGAACCCGCCCCTCGACGGAACCGGCCTCGGCGGGAACGCCCGCACTCCCTTTCCGGACAGGGTCGGGCCGGTCAACGGGCGGCCGGATGAGGGCGGAAAACCGTTCCCGAGGGACCGGGGCACTCTCTCCGGTGCCTGGCAGTAGGTACGGCACGACCCGGCACCACAGAAGGTACAGGCACCCGGCCGTCAGAGCCGGCGGAACCGCCCGGACCGTCAGAGCCGTCGGAACCACCCGGACCGTCAGAGCCGTCGGATCCGCCCGGACCGCTGGGGCCGCAATGCGGTCATGAGTCATGTCCGGGAACCAGCGGAGGGACGGCGGACTGCGCCCGGAGACGGTTCCGGACCGTGAAGGCCCTTCCCGGACCCGCGGGACCGGTGCCCTACGAGTCGGGATCGTCCATGAAAACCGTTATGCGGCGGCGTACGCCCAGGAGGATCCCGGAGCACCTCTCCAGGCGGCTCATGATGAGCCCCATGTCCTCCTCGCGGCCCGCCTTCTCCAGGATGAACGCCTCCTCCGAAAGCTTCATTGCCCCCACTGTCGCGGAGGCGCTCTTCATGGCGTGGAAGTTGATGGTGGCGTTCTTCATGTCCATGGAACCGGTCTCCAGGCCCTCGCCCACCATCCTGAGCCAGCCCTCCAGATCCGTCAGGTAGAAGCCCAGGAGCTTCTTGAAACGGTCCTTCTGGCCGCGGCAGCGCTCCAGGCCGGACTGGAAGTCCACCTCGGTCAAGGGCTCGAGCTCCGGGGAAAGGTCCGGCCCGGGTCCGGGAGAGCTCCGGGCGCCGGGGGGGGAGGCCGGATCGCCCGCGCCCGCGGCGGGGGACCCGTCCGAGCGGCGATCCGGGGCCGCGGGCGCCTGCGGGGGCGGATCCCCGGGGGAGGACGCCCCGGAAACTCCGGCGCTCCCGGCGGGCCCGTCGGGTCCGGGGGCGCCCGGGGAACCGCCGGACCCGGCCGGCGGGACGGAACCCGCTTCCTCCCCTTCCGGCGCCGGGGGGGGCGGGGGGGCCGAGGCCGCCGCGGCGGCCATGGGCGACGACTGTGGCGGAGGGCCGGCGGGGGCGGCGGTGGGCGCCTCCACGGGGGAGGAAAGCTCGGCGGAGGCCCTTCCGGCCAGGTAGTCCTCCACGCGGATGAGGACGTTGCGGAGTATGGCGAGGGTCCGGTAGCGGCCCTCGTCCAGGATGCCCGAGTCCCCGTCCCGGGCTGCCTTCTCCAGGAGGGAGGCCGCGTCCGAGAGCCCCTCGGCCCCTATGATGCCGGCGGAGGTCGCCATGTCCTGGAAGACGGCGAGAAGCTCCCTGGGCTCGGCTGGGGGGAAGTCGCGCTTCAGGGCGGCGGCCCAGGTATCCCCCTCCTTCTGGAAGACCCCCAGGATGCGGCGGTAGCCGGACTCGCCCCTGGCCTTCCGGGTGCCCCGGTCGAAGTCGATCCGGTCCGGGGCGGGGGCCGGCTCGTGAGGCGCGGCGGGGAACGGCGGGGGGGAGGCGGACGGGGGCGGCTCAGGCCCCGGGCGGGATCCCCGCGCGCCCCGGGGCGGGAAGCAGAGCTTCTCGCGGGGGATCCAGCGGGCGAGAACGACCTCCAGAAGCTCCACGTCTATGGGCTTGGCGATGAAGTCGTCGAAGCCGGAGCTTAAGAAGGCCTCCCGGACGCCGGGCACGATGTTCGCGGTGAGCGCCACGATGGGGAGGGAGCGGAACTTGGGATCAGGGAGCGAGCGGATGACCCTCACGGCCTCCATGCCGTCCATGCCCGGCATCATGTGGTCCATGAAGACCAGATCGTAGTCGGCGTTCCGGATCATCTCGACGCTCTCCGCCCCGCCGCGGGCGGCCTCAACCTGGCCCCCGTACTCGGCGAGGAGGGCCCTCGCCACCTCCAGGTTGGTGGGGAGATCGTCCACCAGGAGGATCCGGGCCGTGGGCATGGTGAAGCCGAAGGGGGTCTCGCCGTCCAGGGGCACGGCCCTCCCGGACTCCCCGGCACCCATGCCGGTAAGGGGGCCGCGCGGGGGGAGCGGGGCCTCCCTGGCCCTGCGGTCGATCTCGCGGGCCTCCTCGGCGGCGGCCTCCGCCGCCTGCTGGGCCAGCTCCTCCTCGGTCATGAAGATTATCTTTTCGGGCGGGACCCAGCGGCGGATGGCATCCTCCAGGACGTTCAGGTCGATGGGCTTCGAGATGAAGTCGTTGAAGCCGTGCGACAGGAACATGTCCTTCATGCCGGAGACGGCGTTCGCGGTCAGGGCTATGATGGGCAGATCCCGGTGCCTGCCGTTCTCCATGCTCCGGATGATGCGGGTGGCCTCCACCCCGTCCATGTTGGGCATCATGTGGTCCATGAAGACCACGTCGTAGCGGTGGCGCTTCACGAGCTCGAGGGACTCGACCGCGGCGGGGCAGGTGTCTATGCGGCACCCGTACTCGGAGAGGAGCGCCGAGGCCACCTGGAGGTTCGTCTCCAGATCGTCCACCACGAGGATCCTGCCCTTGGGGATGAGTATCCTCTCCCTGCGCTCGCGGCCCAGGCGCCTCCCCCTCCTGGAGGGGATGTTGTTCAGGAAGTCCGCCACCGCGAGGGAGTAGACGGGGCTCTGGAGGTAGGTGAAGTTCCGGGCCGGCCGTCCCGGAGGGCCCTCGGTTATGACCCCCACCCTGGCCCCGGGGAGGCGGCGCTCCACCCTGGACTGCTCCTTCAGGAAGACCGCGTTCTGGATGAGGACGTGGGAGTAGTCGCGGGGGCCGTCCTCGAGCTCGCGCTCCAGCTCGTCCGGGTTGCGGCACAGCGTGTAGCGGACCTCCAGGTTGTCGAGCGTGGCGGACAGGGACTTCGCGTAGTCGTCGCGGTTCAGCGCCGCCAGGACCTTGCGGGAGCCGGGCTCCAGGACGACCGCGAAGGGCCCGCTCTTCTCGATCTCCTGGGGCACCATGACGTTGAAGGAGCTGCCCAGGCCGTACGTGCTCTCGAAGTCTATGGTCCCGTGCATCATCTGGCACAGGCTCTTGGTGATGGTGAGCCCCAGCCCCGTGCCCTCGACGTTCCGGTTCTGGTGGGGGTCGACCCTGGAGAAGTCCGCGAACAGCTTGTCCCGGTCCTCGGGCTTGATGCCGATTCCCGTGTCCTTTATGGAGATGCGGAGTTCAAGGACGCTGGTGCCGGGCCTCACGCGGCCCTTCACCATCAGGTACACGTAGCCCTCGCGGGTGTACTTGACCGCGTTGGAGAGGATGTTCAGTATGATCTGGCGGACGCGCGTCACGTCCCCGCGCAGGTAGTTGGGGAGCGTCCCGTCCACGAACACCAGAAACACCAGGCTCTTCTCCTGGAGCCTCACCATGACTATGTTTATGGAGTCGTTTATGAGGGAGCTCAGGGTGTAGCTCAGCGGCACGAACTTGAAGGACCCCGAGCGGATGGTCGAGAAGTCCAGGATGTCGTTTATGATGGAGAGGAGAAGATCGCCCGCGTGCTTGATGTTCAGCGCCCAGGCCCTGCACTGGGCGGACATGTCCTTCTCGCTCCTCAGGAGGAGATCGCTCATGCCCACTATGGCGTTCATGGGGGTGCGGATCTCGTGGCTTATGCGGGTCAGGAACGTCGTCTTGGACTCGTTTTCCATCTCGGCGGCGATCCGCGCCCGGCTGAGCCTCCATATGGACAAGGAGATGAGGAGCGCGAAGACGAAGGCGGCTGGGACAAGCACGGCCAGGACCCTGGACCTCGGGCCGCCGCCCTCCCCCTCCGGCACGGCCGCCAGGCACCTCCAGCCGTTATAGAGCTTCCGCGTGAAGGCGTAGATCCTGGAGCCGTCCACGTCCTCCAGCGGCCCCAGGCGCTGGGAGGTCTCGGGCTGGGAGCGCTCCAGAATCTGGCGGGTTCCGGGTGGCAGGAAGGAGAAGGACTTGCCAGTGAGCGAGGGGTCGGGGTGGGCGAGTATGGTCCCGTCCTGGTTCACCACCACCCCGTAGCCGCCGTCCACGAGGGAGAGGTACTCGGCGAAGGAGCTCAGCCAGTTCAGCCCCACGTTCATGCAGAGGATGCCCAGGTACTCGCCCTTGCTGGTGTACAGGATCCGCGCCAGGGAGAGCACCAGCTCGCCGGTCTTGCGGTCCTTGTAGGGCCCGGAGTAGTCGAGCTGCTCGCCCTTCATGGCCGCCTGGTACCAGCCCTTCCCCGAGAGGGAGTCGGGCTGCTCGCGGAAGATGCCGGAGGGGTCGTAGAAGCGGTTCCGGACGGTACCGTAGACCCCGTAGACCCCCGCGTCCCCGATGGCCGACTCCTTCAGCCGGGAGTTGGCGGACTCGATGAAGGCCTCGACGTCCGCCGGGGTCGACTCCCTGGAGAGCATGGCCTCCATCTGGTCGTGGATGTCGTTGAAGGCCGCCCTGGGCGCCCGGAGGTTCAGGCGCACGCTCGCCTCGGCCTCCCTGAACCTGGAGTCCAGGTTCCGGCGCATGTCTCCCCCCGTGGGGTTGCCCGCCGCCCAGCAGCCGAAGGCCGCCATGGCTGCGAACGCCGCCCATACCAGGACGATCTTCAATCGGTCGGCGCCCAGCGCCTCTCTCAAGCGCATAAGGTGGCTCCGGACCCGGACGCGGGGGGATGTCGCGGAAAAGGGCTTGTCGGGTTCTGCGTCGGGGCGTCTCGGCCGGGGTCCGGCGGCGGAAGCGGCCGGGGACCCGGGGAAGGGGATAACGGAGGACGGATGATACGGGGGTCGCTGTTCATCTTACATCAAACGGCGTTTTTTTTAAACATTGGAACACGTTCCGGCTCCTTCCGGGGGGCCAGCGCCGGAGGTCCGCCCCCCTCCCCCGGGCGGCTGCGGGGGGCCCGGCACGGATCCCCGAGGCAGCGGACGCTTCCGGAACCCTCAGGTTCCGGGCGGGAAGCGGGGCCGGGGTCACGGGAAGGGGAACGGGGCCGGGGTCACGGGACGGGGAACGACACCGGGGTCACGGGAAGGGGAACGGGGCCGGGGTAACGGGAAGGGGAACGGCACCGGGGTCACGGGAAGGGGAACGGGGCCGGGGTCACGGGAAGGGGAACGGGGCCGGGGTCACGGAAAGGGGAACGGGGCCGTGG
>JAISEQ010000190.1 GCA_031264045.1 Deltaproteobacteria bacterium | reverse complement strand
ACCAGAGGAACAACATGTATCACACGAAAGGCTCCACTGCCACGCCGACCGCTCGCGGGGGCTTCACCCTGATAGAGCTCCTCATAGTCGTCTCCATCATCGGCATACTGTCCTCCATCGCAATTCCCCACTACGCCAAGTACAGGAAGGGAGCGCAGGACAGCGCCGCCATGGCGGCATACCGCTCCGTCGCGCTCTCCCAAGAGGCGTTCTTCGCCGAAAGCGGAAGCTACATAGACAAGTATGAATCCCTTTCCCTCCGAGGGGGTCTGGTGAAGGACGCGAACGTGTACTACGGGTCCCTCTCAGTTTACGTGCATTCCACCACCAGAGCCCCGGGCTTCACCTTCTCCGTGCGCCACCGGGCGGACGGATCCACGACCTACCTCTTCGACAGCGCGAGCACCGCAAGCACCGTCAAGACCACCTCCCAGACAGGCCTCGTCGCCTCCGTATGGTAGAGGGGCAGGTCATTCGATCGCCCATCCCGCCACAAGCACCGCACGCGGTGCCCGTAACATCCCGAGATGCCCGTACATCCCGAGATGCCCATAGACCCTCCCGGCTTTCAGCCGGGAGTTTTTTTTTCCCATGCCATCCCGCTTCAGCTCCTGCGGTATCTGCTCACGGCCGGGCATTCCCATTCCGCGTCCCCGAAAGAACCGCGAGCCGGCCGACCGGGCTCGGAGCGACAGGTTAATCCTCCGGTTCCGCTGGCGGAACGGCATTACGCCGTGAATTTTATTTACCATTCCTCTTGCCATCTTAATCCCTGCCTGATATCCGCACGTAGAGGACCGCCGAATCTGTGTCCGCCCAATATCCAGAAGTCAGGGAACAGAAGGAAAATTCAAAGCTATCGTCCGCGAAGCCGCCATTATACCGGATATGCCCGTGCCGTGATGAGGGTTACCCCTGAATCCATGAAAGCTTTTAGGGCACGGCTCTGCCCCCCGCGGACAGAGGACCCATCAGGGCTTTCGGTCCCGCCTGGCAGGAATTTCCGCGGACGGCATGTTGACTTGAAAGGCAGTTCCGATATAATCGGGCCGTTCAGACATGTCCCCGAAACGGGAACAGGCAGGCCGGGAAACTGCCAGCTGCCCTGAGCCTGTCCGCATTCCGCTCGCTTCTCGACCTGCCGCTCCCGGCATCGTCCCGGCGTCCCATGCCCTGAAGGGCCTCTCCGGTCCAGCCAGGCAGGTTCCGGCCGGGCGGATCCCCGGCTCCCATCCTCCCCGGAACCCGGACGGCCAGCGGGACCGGGGGCCCCGGGGGCAGGTTTCCGGAAACGGGCACGGAAAGCGGCCCGGCCCGGATCACGCGGCCTCGGAGTGGGAGGGGTACAAGATCTGCGGGACGCGCAGCCCAGGAACCCGCGCCCGTTCGCCCCGCCCCCGCCCGTCCCCTTTCCGCGCTCCTGCGGCCCGATTTTCCGCCCCCCCTCACCCGCCCCGGAAGAGAACCGGCGCCCCGGCCTTCGGCCGCGGCTCCGTCCCGGGCCACGCGGAGGATACCCATGGCTTCGCTCATGACGGCGTTCCGCCCTTCCCTCGCCGCGGCCGTCCTCGCTGCCCTCCTCACGTACCTCCCGGCGGCGGGGCCGTCGCATGCCGCCCCGCCCGAGGACCGGGGGTCCGGGCTCACGCCGGTCGGGCAGCTGTACTCGCTGCGAAGCGGGGTCAAGGTGCGGCCGGTCTCGACCGACGATCCCCACATAAGCTCCCCCAAATCCGTGAACTTCCACCCGGACGGGCATAAGGTCTACATAAACGCCCTGGAGGGCCTGGAGACCCTGGTCTATTCCGTACCGGATCTGACGCTCCTGAAGGCCGTGTCCCACAGCTTCGGTCCCGCAGACGCGGACCTGTTCAACGGCGAGACCACGCTCTTCGACTACCCCTACCATCACGCGAGGGAGCCCGAACTCTTAAACGTCTTCTCGGGCAAGCCCGTGGAGGGCACCTTCTCCCAC
Source organism: Deltaproteobacteria bacterium (assembly GCA_031264045.1). Lineage (GTDB taxonomy): Bacteria > Desulfobacterota > Desulfarculia > Adiutricales > Adiutricaceae > JAIRZX01. The sequence continues at coordinate 14,466 of JAISEQ010000190.1, read as the reverse complement.
GGCGGACGCTACTTCTGGGTGCCCTACTACCGCCGCGACTTCGACAAGAACGCGTCGGACCCCTCCGCCATGGCCGTGATAGACACCCGGACGGACGCCATAGTCCGTGTCGTGCCCACAGGCCCCCTCCCCAAGATGGTCGCGGCCTCGCCCGACGGGAAGTATCTGGCGGTCACCCACTGGGGAGACAACACCGTGGGGCTCATGGACATCTCCTCCGAGGATCCGCGGGACTTCGCCTACGTCCGCCACATGGTCGACGGCGCGCGCCTGAACACCCGGAACATCACCGGCAACCGAGACAACAACTGCGGCCGGTGCCTGCGCGGGACGGTCTTCTCCCCGGACAGTTCCAGGCTCCTGGTGGGCCGCATGGCCGGGACCGGCATAGCGGTGTTCTCGATCCCCGAAGGAAGGCTCTTGGGCGCCTTCACCTCCTTCAGCCCGTCGCCCCGCCATCTCGTGGCAGATCCCGGAAGGGATCTTCTCTACGCGAGCGACTCCAAGCAGGGCATGGTGTCCAGGACCAGCCTATCCGAGGCTCTGAAGAGCGTGGAGGAGGCTGGCGGCAGGGACGTGCGGGGTCCCGCCGGCCAGAGGATCGACGTGGGGACGAGGCCGAGGACGGTGGCCGTCACCCCGGACGGGCGGACCCTCTTCACCTCCGTGCACGGCTCCTTCAAGCTGGTCAGGGTGGACACCGACTCCTGGCGGGTGACCGGAACCGAGGACGTCTCCCCGGCCCCGGTCGGCCTGGGCCTGAGCCCGGACGGCCGCTACGTGGCCGTCACTTCCCAGGGATACAGGGACAAGTCGGCCCCTGGCGGATACTCGGGAGGCAACTCCGTGGAGTTCTTCTCCCTGGACTAGCGCGGCCGCCCTCCGCGTCCGCAGGCCCCCCACCCGCGCACCGTCCCCTTCCCGGCCTCCGGAGGCGATCCCGGCCGGGTCCGGCGCCCTTACGGCCCGCGCCCCGGCAAAAAGGCGGCGGACGCCGGCCGCACCGGCCTTCCCGAGCCGGCGCCCGGATGCGGCCGGCACGCGGCGGCAGGGTCAAAATCAAGGCGGGACCGCCGGCCGGGACGCCTTCGGTGCGTCCCGGGGTGCGGCCCCGCCGTGTCCGGGGTCCCCGGGCGGTTTCCGGGGGAGGCAGGCGCTCCCCCCGGCTCAGGGGTCAGATGTAGCGCCTTGCGGTCACGTAATGCTGGCGGTAGTACTTGTCCTCCAGGTTGGCCCGGCGGACCTTCTTGCCCCGGCCGGGGGCATGGACCATGTAGCCATGCCCCACGTACACCCCCACGTGATCCACGCTGCGTCCTGAGCGGAAGAAGACCAGATCGCCCGGGGCCAGCTCGTCCCGGTCGATCTTCCTGCCCGAACGGGACTGCTTGTAGGAGGTGTCGGGGAGTTCTATGCCGTGCTGGCGGAACACGAACCACGTCAGCCCGCTGCAGTCAAACCCCTTGGGGGACCTGCCGCCGCTCCTGTAGGGCGTGCCCAGGTACTTCTCGGCCGTGCCGGCCACCGCCGAGGAAAGCGGCCGCACCTCCGCCCTCTTCCCCCCGCATCCCGGAAACGCGAGGAGAGCGGCCGCCGCGGCCAGGAGGAGGGCCGACGGAAGGACGGGGCATCGTCTGGATTTCGTCATCTTGTCACCACAGGGAGGCTGCCCGGGCCGGGGAAGCCGCCTTGAAAGCGGGAGCGCCCCTGCCGGATGTCTCCGGGAGTCGCGCCCCGAATCGCCGTCCCGGGCCCTCCCGGGCCGGCGGCCCTGCGGAACATGTAGCAAATTCAGATCCAATGGAAACAACAGTCGACAGACAAGTCCCAGTTATGCGTTATGGTTCCCGTTAATGCTATCTGCGCCCGAAAGGGCCACAGATAACCAGAATTATCTCCAATGGACGGCAGGCGGTCAACATCCGCATGCGGGAGCCGCCTTCGGGCCCGCCCCCAGATGCGGGTAAAGGAAGGTCCGCCCCCCCACCGCTTCGCGGGTGCCGCCCAATCCGGCGCACAGGCCGTCCGCTCCGAACAGGTCAGTGCCGCAAGCGACGTGGCGGTCAGGTTCTTCCCGCCCGCATCGGCCGCACTCCGGCAGCGCTGAAAAAAACTCCAGGCGGGGCCCGGCCCGGAGAACCCTGCGGAAAAGCCCCCGGAACATAGGGACGGGTCCGCCGGAACCCCGCAGGCGGCAACGCCTTCCCGGAGGACGGACGAAGGGCCCCGCTAAAGATGAGGGCGGGACTCCGACGTCAGCTTCCCCCATCGATCGGATACCGGGACACTTCGGAACAGCTCCGGACTGCCGGGAACTGACGTGCCCTCCTCCGCAGGCCCGAGATTTTCGAAGCGGATGCGGCGCATGCCGACGCGAAATGCCGTCCGATAAATCTTCACATCTGCCCGTGCGGATGTCAGTCCGACGGTGTTCATCCGAAACCGTTCATCAGAAACGGGCCATCCGCGGCCTTTCATCCGAAAAGGGCCATCCGCAACTGTTGATTCGACTGCAAAAAACCTTTCTTTGGCCTTTCGGAGACCATTGCGCGTGCGCAATGGAAGTTCGAATTGGCGAGAATTTGGCTTAAACGCAGGGAGTTTCATTCCGAAAACTCATAACGTTCACCCTCACGTTGGAAGGGGAGGGTTTTTGCAGTCGAATCAACTGTTCATCCGAAGGTGCCGTTCATCATGCGCCGATCATCCGCTTCGACCATATATCTTCAGACGATCGAACCAGTAGTGAAAATCATCCCGCTTCTCCGCAACCGGCCCTTCTTTCGTCATTCAGTTACCGCCGGAACGTCACGGCCAAACTCCAACAAAGGAAATTCCTTGAAGAATTAGGGATCCTGTCCGAACGAAAAAGTCCAAGTCCGGATTGCTTACCCCTTCTCCTGGTGAAATGACAAGGAAGGAAAACCGGAACCTGCATTTTCGTTTCGCGAAAGCGACAGTCACACTTTACCGTATCCATTCACGGGCTACCGTGTTCCCTCCCTTCTCTCCCGACTTTCCCTGACTCCCGTGCTATCCACCCACCGCCCGAGATGACCGCCATTGAAAGAATACGTTTCACATCAGGCTGCGGGTAGCTTGTCCGGAGCATCCTGAAAATGCCGTATCAAGTCCCGACTTGATGCCGGTCCTATACGCCTTGCAGTTCCCCCCCCCCCCGGCAGCGGCCTGTTTCGATGCCGGCCTGTTTCGATGCCGGCCTGTTTCAGCGATGGTGAGGAAAAGCGAAAGGCCAGTTGATCCTGGATAACAACATACGGCATTAATAGTGTGATGTGCAACTATTTTGACATCGTGTTAGCAATCTGTAGACAACAATTATGAGCAATTTTTTGCCGTACAATGTTAGCAGTAACTGCGTTGCTCCATCCACAGGCCGTAAATTGTGGATTTGCCCAAAGCGCCGCATTTACCTGGGACAAGACGCCGAATCTGATTAATATATTTCCCAATATCCATAAATTTTGAGGGCCGCCAGACCCGGGCCAATTCTGGAGGAGGCCCCCGCTCGGGGCACCTCCGAAATCGGAGGCAACGGGCCAGGGTCCGGACCCGGAAACCGGATCATGGGAACCGGACAGATCATGGATTCGTGACCCCTGCTCCGGTACCCTGATGCCCGGGGCTCAGAACTCCGCCTTGACGGTCAGCGACCCGGAGAAGCCCTCCCTCCTGCCCGCGTAGCCCCGCACCCCGAAATCGAGGGTCAGGGGGCCGTCCGCGGAGGGCTTCCATATGGCGCCAAGCTCGAATATGGCGGTATCGCCCCTGAGAGTCGGCGTCTCCAGGGGGATGCCGTTCACGGAGGCCCGGACGTCGCCATCGAACTCGCGTTCAAAATATGCTCCCATGTAGGGGGAGAAGCGGGTGTCGGGAATATGGGCGATACGCCCGCCTATCCTCGCCCGCAGCGAGTCGGCGTCCCCGAATCGGACGCGATCGGTATTGACCGCGACTTCCGTGCCCTTCTGGCGGGTCCAGAGGACCCTGGCCCCCAGATCCAGTACGAAGCTCCCGTCCGGCCCCCCTGGCCGCCACTTGCGGCCTATCCCCCCGTGGAGGCCCCGGTAGCGGCCGGAAGCAGTGAAGGCGGCGCTCGCGCCGCCGTAGCGGATGTCGTCCGTGGAGAAGTCGGTCTCCTGCCGTCCCGTCCTGACGGAAGCCTCGAGATAGAGACCCGGAAGAGGCCATCCCCCGAAGTCCCAGCGGGCCAGAATCCCGCCTCCCGCATACTCGGCCTCACCTCTCCCGTCGACCCCGGCGGAGCCGGCAAACGAGTTCGCTGAATCGTAGTCGCCCTTTCCGGCCTCCATGAAGACCCCGAGGGTGAGCCTCCCGGCCCCCAGCCTGGGACCGATGGCGACGCCCGCCAGGACGGACGCCCCGGAGACGTCCACGCTCGATCCCGTCTCGTAGCGGGAACGCCCCGCCGCCATGGCCGCGAACGCCCCCCAGGCCTGCCCTGCCCCCCACGCCGCGGCCAGGGCCGAGGCCGTGCCGTCACCTACCAGCAGATCCTGCCCCTGGGACGCGAAGGCGAGCGAGGCGGCGGCGGCCTCGGGATAGGCCTTCATCCTCTCGTAGCTCGGCGTCCAGGGGGCCAGGGCCGTCAGAACGGCCAACAGGCGGCCGCCTGCGGGATCGGGCTCCAGGGTGAACACGTGCCCGCTCGAGCTCGTGACCTTCACGGGCGGGAAGCCGGAGCCGGAGAACGTGTCGGCTTCCAGGAAGATTATCCGTCCGCCCAGGGGCATGTCGGGTCTCCCCGCCGGAGTCTCGGGCCAGACTATCCGGAACCGGGTGTCGGCGTCCAGCCTCGCCTCGCCGACGACCCTGAGAAGCGTCTCTCCCCGACCGGCGGTCCGGGGCACTATCCAGGTAATGCTCCCTTCCACCGCGCCCGTGAAATCGGCCGCGCGGCTCCCCGCGACAATGACGGCGGGCCGCTCTCCCCCGACTACCGTGAGCCCGCCTCCCGGGTGGTTCCCGCCGCTCCCGGAGACGTCGAACGCGGCGTCGGCGTGAAGCTCCAGCCCGCCGCCCCGGAGGCTGGAGGAGATGTCGGAACCGGGACCTGCGGAAAGCGTGCCCGCCAGGACACGTGTGGCGCCCGAGTAGCCGTGAGTCCCGGTCAAGGTCAGCGTGCCGCTCCCGTCCTTGACCACGCCGCCGTCTCCGGAGACGCTCATGCCGGTCGAGGCCGAAGACGGGCCGTAGTCGAACACCAGCTCATTTCCGGCGGCGACCTCGGCTCCGGAGCTGAAGGAGATCTCGTTTTGGAACCTGGCGGAGGATCCGACGGGCCCGGACAGGCGGAGGGTCACCCCGTCGATCCTGCCCCCGGAGAAGACGTAGCCGTCCGCCTCCACCGACACGGCGTCCGGGGTGACCCCGGGCAGGCCGACGGCGACCGACCTGCCGCCCCCGGAGCCGAAGACCACGTCGTCGGTCTCCAGATACCTCACCCCGTAACCTGAATGGAGCCAGTCCTTCCCGGCCGGACCGGTACGGGTCTCGGCCCAGACTGCGGAGGAACCGCCGTTCCAGACAAGAAGGGCTCCGGCGGGAAGGACGTCAATCGGGGAGGTGACGACTTCGGCCAGCTCGGCAGTGTCCCATGCCTTCGTGACGGCGGGGTTCCGCATGTCGATCTCGAATTCGCCGCGCTCGAGAAACGTGAGAATGCCTTCCGAAGTGATCGTGTAGTCGATACCGTCCAACGCCGCGCCCAAGTCCCTTTTGAGAGTGAAGACGGTGACCTGATTCCCCGCCGGACCCAGGTTCGTCTCGGAAGCCAGGCTGTAGCCGACACCGGGGACAGGGACGGACGGGATTGAAGGAAGAACGACGTCCATCTGGGTGCCCACGTAATATCGCGGAAGAGACATCATTGGATACAGCTGGCTCATCGGAAGTCTGTTGCCGTCCGCTCCCAGCTCCTCAAGCTCAGAATTCTGGGTCCAGTTGATTCCGGTCAGGCCGTTTCCGTATGCCAAAATTTTTTGCAGCTTGTCCAGACCGCCGAGATTCAGGTAACCTGTCAAATCCGAAAACCTGACATCAAGTTCCGTAACTCTGCTGGTACCGGCATAATCCTGCCAGACGACGCCCGGAGTACTGGGCGGAAGAGAGAGTACCCATCCGAGAGAGCGATCGGGATCATTGGCGTTTTCGATCGCTTCGAGCCTGGCCAGATCGATTTCGCTGAAGTCGGCGTACGAGGCCGAAGGCGGGAACGCCAAAAGAAACAGAACAGCCAGAACGCAGGTAATTATGCTCTGCCGACATGACCCGCAGTCCCGTGAAAGACGCTCTCCCGCTTCGGAACCGCCGGGAAGAAGGGAGACGACCGGAAATGCCGGTCCGGTCCCTGAGTTCGGAGAGCAGAGGCGAACTGTTCTTTTCATGGCAAATTTCCTGATCAAAGGTTAAACGAAACGCAGCATCACGAAAATTGCTTTTCCAGTTTCAATTCGACGTCAGAAGCACCGGCGGCGGACAGACTGCTTCGGTCCTGTATAACCATTAAGCGGCCACAGCCATGGGCAGATATGGGAGTCCCTCTGGCTTTGGAGGACCGGCTCTGACAGAGCGGTATCCGTACGGGACAAAAAATGATTCCACTGCACCCCCCCCCTTTTGGCCTTTCGGAGACCGTTGCGCGTACGCAAGGGAAGCTCGAATTTACGAGAATTTGGCTTAAATACAGGGAGTTTCATTCAGAAAACTCATAACGTTCACCCTCACGTTGGAAGGGGAGGGGTTTTTGCAGTCTAATCAAAAATATCCGTTCCGGCAATTGCAGGGAAACTGCCGGCGCGGCCCGTCAGTAGTTCCTGACCAGAACCTCCCCCACCTTTCCGCGGCCTTCACCTCTGGAGTTTATGGCACGGGATGCCTGGACGGGTACGATCCTGAAACCCCTGCCGCGGTAGAGCCTGCGGATGAACGGGGTGTCGGCGTTGCTCAGAAGGCATCTGGCGCCCCTCCGGGTCAGCTCCCCGAAGACTTCCCTGAGCCTCTCCTGCTCCGGCTCCCCGAAACCGCCGCTCTGATAGGAGGTGAAGTTCCCAGAGGATCCGTGGTAGGGGGGGTCCAGGTAGACCAGGGAGCCGCCGCCGGCCAGCCCGACCGCGTCAGCGAAGTCCCCGCACAGGAGCTTGACGTCGGCCGTATTCAGGTAGCGAGCCGCCGCCAGGAGCCCGGCCTCGTCCAGGATCCGGGGGTTCGCGTAGCGGCCCAGCGGCACGTTGAAGAACCCCCGGCTGTTCACGCGGTAGAGGCCGTTGAAGCAGGTGCGGTTCAGGTAGATGAGCCTCGCGGCCCTTTCGTGGGAGGGGAGGGACTTGAAGTCCGGAAGCCTGTCCATGCCCCTCATCTCGTAGTAGCGCTCTGCGGACAGATCCCCCTCCAGCTCCGAAAGCCGCCCTATCACCCTGTCGGCCCCGCTCCTGAGCGCCTCGTAGGCGTTCATGAGCTCTGAGTTCATGTCGTTTACGACGGCCCTTGAAGGCATGAGATCGAAGAGCAGCGCGCCCCCGCCCAGGAATGGTTCGTGGTACTCCATGTCCCGCCAGCCGTCCGGCAGGTTCTCCGCTATGGTCCGGAGGAGCTGCCGCTTGCCCCCGGCCCATTTCAGGAAGGGCCTGGGGGCCGGAAGCTGACTTTTGCCCTGTGGAGGCGGCATTGGGAGTGGCGGCTCCTTGCGGCCGGAAGCGGTGGCGGGGAAGCGGTAAAGCCCGGGAGGGCCGGACGCCCGGGGCGGCCTAGGCGTCCAGCGGCGGCCAGACGAGGCTCGCGCCCTCCTCCCCCTCCGAGGGGGAGAAGCCCCTGAGGAGCGCGGTGCGGCCCGAGAGGCTCACCCTGCCGGAGGTGACCCAGCCCACCGCCGCGGGGAAGATGCGGTGCTCGACCTTAAGGATCCTCGCGGAGAGCTCGTCCGGGCCGTCCGTCTCCAGGACCGGCACCGCGCCCTGGCAGATCACGGGCCCGGAATCCACGCCCTCGTCCACGAAATGCGCCGTGGCCCCCGCCAGCTTGACCCCGTAGGCTGTCTCCTTGGACCAGACCATGTGGCCAGGGAAGGCCGGAAGAAGCGCCGGATGGATGTTCACGACGCCAGCGGGGAAGGCGTCCAGGAACGTCCGCCCCAGGACCCTCTGGAAGCCCGCCAGGACGGCCAGCTCCGCGGAATACGGTGCCAGGGTCTCCAGGAGGGCCCTCTCGAAGCCGGTGCGGTCACCCCGGAACCCGGAACTCAGGACCGTCAGGGCGTCGATCCCGTGCATCCTCGCCGTGTCCAGGGCTCCCGCCCCCTCCTGGTCGCTCAGAACCGCGCGGAAGTCGGCGTGGGGGAGCTCCCCCCGAGCCCTGGCCTCGAGGAGCGCCTTCAGGTTGGAGCCCCTTCCGGAGCAGAGGACGGCGACTTTCATGGCTCCCTCCTTCGGGGGCGCGGGGGCTTCGGGCACAGCGCGGCGCAACGCCCCGGCCCCGGCGGGCCTTCCGAGGGGGCGTCTCCGCGCGGCGGCCGTTCGGCGGCGGGGCCTCAGGGCATCCGGAAACTGGGGGCTCCGGACTTCAGGGCATCGGAAACGGGCGGCTCAGGACTTTAGGACATCAGGAAGGCTGCGTTCCTCCGGAAGGGGGACAGACTGAGCGGCGGCCCGAAGCCGAAGATTGCCGGAACGGCGGAGGGACGGATCCGAAGAGGCGGAAAAGACGGATATCCGGAGCGGCGGCGGGACGGGAAACGGCGGGACCGACAGGGGAAGTAATCACGGGGCGATGCTGGCGCGGCGGGCGGGAAGTCTCCGGGCGGCCGCGGAACCGCCGACCGGGAAAACGGCGGAGCGCTACCTGCGGCGGGAACGCTGAGGGGAACGGCGGCTGAACTCCGCGGGACTTCACCGAATTCTGGCCCGCTCGCCTCAGGGGGCGCGCAGGGACCGTCCGCCGCCTACTTCTCCAGCATCCCTATGGCGACCCTCCCCCCCCCGCTCCAGTCCTCCACCTGGCCTATCCGCCAGATCTCCAGGCCGCGGGCGCGGACCACCTCCTCGGCCCTCTCGGCGGACTGCGGGTCTATAACCATTATGAAGCCCACGCCCATGTTGAAGGTCCGGTACATCTCGCTCGCGTCCACGCCGCCCCCCTCCTGAAGGAAGCCGAAGATTTCGGGGACCTTCCTGGCGGAGGGGTCTATCCTCGCCATGAGCCCCGGGGGCAGCGCCCTGGGGATGTTCTCCCAGAAGCCTCCCCCGGTAACGTGGACCATGCCGCGGACATGCCTGCGGGGCAGGGCGTCCAGGACCTCGAGGACCGGCTTCACGTAGATGCGGGTGGGCTCGAGGAGCACGTCCGCCACGGTGGAGCCCAGGAGCGGGGAGCCTATCTTCAGCCCCATCCGTCCGAAGACTATCTTCCGGACCAGGCTGAAGCCGTTGGAGTGGAGCCCGGAGCTGGCGATTCCCAGTATGGCGTCCCCCGCCCTGGACCCGTGACCGTCTATCACGAGGGACCTCTCCGCCGCTCCCACCGCGAAGCCCGCGAGATCGTACTCTCCCTCGCCGTAGAAGCCCGGCATCTCGGCGGTCTCGCCGCCCAGGAGGGCGCAGCCTGCCTGGCGGCACCCCTCGGCCACGCCGGAGACGATGTCCCGGACCTTCTCCGGGACCAGCTTCGAGGTGGCCAGGTAGTCGAGGAAGAAGAGGGGCGTAGCCCCCTGGACCAGCACGTCGTTCACGCTCATGGCGACCAGGTCTATCCCCACGGTGTCGTGGCGGTCGGCCATGAAGGCAATCTTCAGCTTGGTGCCCACCCCGTCGGTCGAGGAGACGAGGACCGGCTCCTTCAGCTTCGCCGAGCCCAGATCGAAGAGGCCCGAGAAGCCCCCGATGCCCTGCATCACCCCCGCGCCGAAGGTGGACTCGGCAAGGGGCCTTATGAGCTTCACCGCGTCGTCGCCGGCGTCTATGTCCACGCCCGAGCCGGAGTAGGTGAGCCCGGACCCGTCCAGGGGATCCCGTCCCGCAGCCCCGGGCCCGGAGCCCCGAGCCTTCTTCCCGCGGCCGTCAGTTCCGTCCGGCGCCATACGCCTCCTTCCCGGGCCGCATGGCGACCGCACCGGGATTCTAGTTGAAAGCCCCGCCCCCTGCAAGGCCGGAGGCCCCGCCGGGCGGGACACCGGCCGGGCGGGCCAGCCCCCTCAAGCCCCGCTCCTGTCCCCGGTCCCGGCGGGCACCGGCCCGCCCAGGGGCGCCGTCCCGAGCGGAGGCCCGGCTTCCCCGGCGGCCTTCGCGAGGGCGGCCTTCTCGAGCGCGGCCTTCTCCTGGCCCCGGAACATGAGCAGGTACACGCAGGGCACCAGGAACAGGGTGATGAGGGTGGATGTGGTGAGCCCCCCTATGACCGAGCGGCCCAGGGGAATCTCGGACTCTGCGCCCTCGCCTATGCCCCAGGCCATGGGGATGAGCCCCAGGACCGTGGTGAGCGTGGTCATCATGATGGGGCGCAGGCGCCTGCGGCCGGTCTCGATCAGCGCGGGGACGAGGGGCACACCGTCCCGGCGGCGGATGAGGTTCGCGTGATCCACCAGTATTATGGAGTTGTTGATGACTATGCCCGCGAGCATTATGACGCCGATGAACGAGTTTATGTTGAACGAGATGCCCGTGAGGAAGTGCGCCCAGGCGACGCCTATGGCCGCGAAGGGAAGCGCGAACATGATGATGAGCGGGCCCTTCAGCTGCTCGAACTGGCAGGCCATGACCATGTACACCAGGAAAATCGACATGATGAGGACCATCTTGAGCCCCGCGAAGGTCTCCTCCAGGTCCTCGGCCTCGCCGGTGAAGGTGTAGCTGAAGTCGCGGCCCATCGGGAGGGTCTTCAGCTCCGCGTCGATGTCGCGGAGCACGTCGCCCAGCGGCCGGTCGGTGAGATCGGCGTTCAGCGTAACCACCCTCGCCTGGTTGCGCCGTGTCACGGCCGCGGGGCCGGTTCCGGAGACCGCCCTCGCGACGTTCGAGAGGATCGACTTCTCGCCCCGGGAGTTGACCACGGGGAGCGCCATTATCTCCTCCACGGAGAGCCTCTCGGAGTCCTTCAGCTTCACGCGGATGTCGTACTCCTTGCCGTCCACCCGGAAGGCCCCCGCGATTGTGCCCCCCACCGCGGCCTTTATGAGGGCCGACACGTCCGCCACCTTCAGGCCCGCGTCGGCCGCGCGGTCGCGGTCTATGACGATGAGCTCCTCCGGGGCCGCGTCCTCGTTGGAAAGGTACACGTCGGTCACGCCGGGCACGTTCTCGACTATGGCGCGCATGGCCCGGGAGAGCCTTCCCGCCTCCTCCAGATCGTTTCCCCTGAGCTCTATCTGGATGCGGTCGCCTCCCGCTCCCCTCGCCAGGAAAGACTGCTCGGCTCGGAGCCTCACCTCGGCGCCGGGGATGTTGGATATGAGCGGCCTCACGTGATCGATAATCTCGAAGACCGAGCGCCCGCGGTCCTTCACGGGCACGAGCCTCACCTGGAACTCGCCCTTGTGGCTCCCCCGGCCGCTCATGCCGCCCGAGCCGCCTATGTCGGAGCTGGACGCGCGGATCTCCGGGACCTCCCTCGTGATTATGGCCTCTATGGCCTGGAGGGTCTCGGAGGTCTTCTCCACCCGGGTCCCGGGCTCCATCGTCAGATACACCCTGAAGGCGGACTCGTCCGTGCGGGGCATGAACTCCCGGCCGATCCTGGTGGTGACCCCCAGCGAGAGCGCGGTCACGGCGAAGCAGACGACGATGACCTTCCAGGGGTTTCCCAGGGCCCAGGTGAGCCCCGATATGTAGATCTCGTCCACGCGCCGGAAGAAGCCCCTGAACCACCTGGGCTCCCCGAAGCGGCGCGCCGCGGGGGCTTCCCCGCCCGGGACGCCGCCGTCGACCGGGATGCCGGCGGACCTGGCGGCCCTGGCGACCCTGCCCTCGGGGCTGGAGAGCATGTGCCTGGCGAGCATGGGAACCAGGGTCAGGGCGACCAGGTACGACGCCGCGAGCGCGAAGCAGATGGTGAGCGCGAAGGGCCTGAACATGACCCCGGCGAGGCCGGTCAGGAACGCCAGGGGCGCGAAGACCGAGAGGGTCGTTAGGGTGGACGCGAGTATCGCGCCGCCCACCTCGCCCGCGCCCTCCACGGCGGCCTCCTCCGGCTCCATGCCGGACGTCCGCAGCCTGAAGATGTTGTCCAGGACCACGATGGAGTTGTCCACGAGCATCCCCGTGCCCAGCGCCAGGGCACCCAGCGTGACGATGTTCAGGGTGAGCCCGCAGGCGTACATGGCCGCGAAGGTGGCGACTATCGAGATGGGGATGGAAAGCGACAGGACCAGGGTGCTCTTCAGGTGCTGGAGGAAGAAGAAGATGACCAGCACGGCCAGGACGCCGCCCAGCGCCGCGGAGTTGGCGACGGTCCGTATGGACTGCCTGATGTAGACGGAGGAGTCGAACAGGGGCTCAATGTGGACGTTCGTGAGCGTGCGGTTTATCTCCGCAATGGCGCTCGAGGCCGTCGCCGCCACGTCCACGGTGTTGGCCCCGGACTGCTTGAAGAGCCCCATGAACTGCCCCTCGCGGGTGTTCACGCGGGTGATGCGGGTGATCCTCTCCCAGGTGTCGGAGATGTCCGCTATGTCCCTCAGCCTCACGTCCCCCTGCTGGGTCCTGGCCACCAGGATGCTCCCCAGATCCTCCAGCGACGCGAACTCCCCCTTGGTGCGCACGGCCACCGACATCCGCCCGCGGTCCAGATCGCCCCCGGCCTCGGTGACGTTCTCGCCCACGATGCCGGCGACGAGCCCTGCCAGGTCCACGCCCAGCGCCTTCACCTTGGAGTGGTCCAGCTCCACGCGGAACTCCCGGTCCAGCCCCCCGAAGGGGGATGCCGAGGCCACCCCGGCCGAGCGCTCCAGGCGGTAGCTTATCTCGTCTTCGATGTAGGCCTTGAGATCCACCGGATGGAAGCTCGACTCGACGCCCAGGAACATTATGGGCCGCATGGCGGTGTCGAACTTCTGGATGGCGGGCCGGTCCACCTCGTCCGGGAGCCTGGCTATCACGCGGTCGATGCGGTCCCTTATGTCGTTCGTGGCCTCGTCCAGGCTCACATCCCAGTCGAACTCGATGAATATCGAGGACGTCCCCTCGGCGGACATGCTGGAGAGGTCCTCCACCCCCGGCACCGCGGCGAGCGCCCTCTCGAGGGGCTTCGTTATCTGCTCCTCCACGTCGATGGGGGCGGCGTTCTCGTAGGTGGTCCTGACCGTTATGATCGGGAAGGTCAGCTCGGGCATCAGGTCGAGCGGGATGCGCATGAGCGAGAACAGGCCCACCACGAGGATTATGAGCATCCCCATGGACGTGAAGACCGGACGTCTGACCGCCTGGCGGATGATGTTCATGTTCTTGGCCCTTTCAGGCCCGCGGGGGAAGCGGCCCCGGAGGCGCCCGCGCGGGCCGGCGCCCGGCCGCAGGCGGGGCGCCCGGTGCCCGGCGGGCTGGAGATCGCCCCCGGAGCGGCGTCCGGGGCGCGGTTCCGGGCTTCTGGAGGGCTGGGAGATGGGGCCAGCGGAAAGGCCCCATGTCCCAGGCTTCGGCGGGCCCGGAGGGAAAAAGGCCTGCGGCGCGGGAGTCCGGTCAGCGGAGGGAAAAAGGCCCGCGGCGCGGGATTCCGGTCAGCGGGAGGGAAAAGGTGGCTGGACGCTCGGCAATCCCGAGACCCGGTCCGGGCGTGGACGGAAACCGGGCGGCCGGAGGAGGCGCGCCTCAGGACGCGGATATGCCCCCTCCGGGACCCTTGCGGCCGGAGGTGGTGTCCACCCCCGAGGCGGGCACGGCCTCGGCGCCGGGGACCCGGTAGGCCTGGCCGTCCTTTAGCAGATGCTGGCCCATGGTGACCACTGGCCCGTCTATGGGGCCGGTGCCCAGGAGCTCCACGCGGTCGCCCTCGCGGATGCCCAGCTCCACCCGCCTCTCCTCGACGGTGCCGGTGGAGGGATCGGCTATGAAGATCACGAAGCCGTCGAACTTGCGGTAGGGGACATCGGCGGCGACCGACCAGACGCCCTCGTGACGGTTGAAGGTGAAGACCGCCTCAGCGTACATGCCGGGCTTGAGCTTCAGGCCCGGGTTGGGCACCTCCAGCTCCACGCGCGCCTGGCGCGACGCCGCGGACAGCACCGGGGCCACCCTCTTGACCGTGGCTTTGAAGGTCTGGCCCGGGAAGGCCTCGGCCCTCACGGAGGCCTCCATGCCCACGGATATCCTGGGGTAGTCCTTCTCTATGACGTCCACCACCACCAGCAGCGGATCCAGGGATACGATGTCCAGGATGGGGGTGTTAGCCGCCACCAGCGCCCCGGTATCGGCCAGGCGGGCGCCCACGTAGCGGTAGCCTGCCGGG
>JAISEQ010000552.1 GCA_031264045.1 Deltaproteobacteria bacterium | reverse complement strand
GTCCGGAACGCCTTCCGCAGGTTGCCTTCCGGAACGTCTTCCGCAGGTTGCCGTCCGGAACGCCTTCCGCAGGTTGCCGTCCGGAACGCCTTCCGCAGGGCCGGTCCCCGGGCGCGGGGCCGCGTAGCGTCTGCCGGGCGATGGAGGCATCCTACCGGCCGGACGCAATTTCCTCCCCGTCCTTCCCGGGCGCCGCGCGGCGGCAGGGGGTCCCGGAGAAACCGTCCTGTTCCGGCCCGGCGCGGGGATTCGTGCGCGGCGGCGGGGCGGGTCACGGGCTCCGGGCAGGGGCGTTCCGGGATTCCGGGAGGCGGCGCGGGGCGCGGGCCGAGCGTGGCCGCGCCGGGGCGGCGGCGGATTTCCGCAGGCGGATTGTGAAGCATGCTCCTGTCCGGGAGGCGGCATTCTGCGGCAAGTCTGGCCGCTGGCCCGCGGCCGGTCCGGATGATTCCCGCAAAAGTTCGACGCTGACGAAAAGCCAGTCGGACGCAATTTAATTTTTGAGAGCGTCGGAAGATTCCGGGAATTTATCCTGACCCGTGACGGTTGGCAGAGACGGAAGCCACGGCGCTGATCGGAGACGCCGTTTTAAGGCCATGGAAAAATCGTCATTCGGCAAACGCCCGGCTCCTCTCCCGGACAAGGAATCTGGAGGAGATCTCCAGCATGTAAATGTTTGGAAACATCAGATTTTATAAAAATTCATAATTTTTTGCGGCAGCTTGTGCGACAGGGCGATCTCGGCAATTTCAGCCCGGTTCGTGTCAATCGGACATGCGTGCCTCCGCGGCGGTGCGCCCGCGAATTGCCGGATGGCGTAACGCGCTCTGTCGGATCGCCCTGAAAGGTCCGGCGCGGTCGTTTTCCCCCGTCCGGGATTCGGCTCCGCCGAGAGCGGCGGGGAGTCCGTTCCCGCTTGCCTTCCCCTCCGCCCTCTTCCGCCCTCTCCAGATCCGAGCACCGCTTTCCGTGGACGTTCAGCTCGGAAACGTCGGCCATGTCGGGCGGAGCCCATCATATTAAGACCGTTAAGGCCGGTCGCGTAAGGCCGATCGCGACTCATATGATGCCGTGGCGAAACGGTGCCGTGTCCGGGAGGTCCGCTCCTCCGGACTTTCCGCCTGTGCGGCACGGGCCCTTCCGGGCCTTTTCCCGAGCGGGGGGCGCGCATGGCCATGGCCGGGGGGAACACTCCGGCCCTCCGGTCCCGCCGGACCTCCGCCCGGCCGGTTCGCGGGGCGGCATCCCGGGTCTGGAGGGAAGACGCCGCAGGAAGGAGTTTTCCTGCCGCCTCCTGCAGGCCGCGCGAGCTTGCCGCTCCCGAAAGGACCGGTCCCCCTCCGGCCGTGAAGGCGGCGGTTCCCGTGATGCCGGCGTGACTCCGCCTGTGCCGGAACGGAGCGGGGGGATGGCCGCGCCGCCGCCGGCTCCTTTTCCCGGCCCTGCAGGTGCGGAAAAGGGCCGGGGTCCGGGGGGGAGGCTCCGGGCGGCGCCTCCCGCGGGAAGGATCTGCCGGGGAACCGGAGGCCGCGATCCCCCGGCGGAGCGGCCGGGCCGGCCTGCCGGGCCGGCCCTCGGGCCTCGGGCGCCGGCGGGCTTCCTGCCGTCCGCGGCGGGACTGCCCCGGGCGGGCTCCGGGCCGTTCCAGCCGGCCGGGAGGGCCTGGCCCCGGCTCGGGAGGGGCGCGGACCGGCTCGTGCCGCGGTTGATTTCGCCGCTGGTTTGGAGTTAGAATCCGGCTGAACGTCCCCTCTCCGGGCCTCCCCTGCCCGTACCCCCGAGGCTCACCCTATGCCGACTTCCGCCCTTTCCCGGCCTTCGGGCCGCGCCGCGGGCCCGCGCCTCGCGGCGGCCGCGCTCGCCGCCCTGGCCATCGCCGTATATGCCCCGCACGCCGGGGCCCAGGACGTCCCGGAGCAGCGGCCGCCGCACCCGGAGTCCCAGGAGCAGCCCGTCCCGGGCCAGGCGCCTCAGGGCTCCGAGCGCGAGAGCCAGGACCTCAACACCATAGCCACGCTCTCCGTGGGGCTGGTCATTCAGTCTTTCGGCTACATAGGGGCCTACGGGGACCTTCTGAGCTCCGGCGCCTACGACTCCCAGCAGGTCATAAACATGCTGGGCGACACCGTGAGGTACCTGTCCAACGCCCACAGGGATCTCTCCCGCTACCAGGCCCCGGGCTCCACCGTGAGCGCCGGCGACCGCCAGTACCTGGCCGAGGTCACGACCATACTGGAGCTTCTCATTGAGGAGGCCGAGAGCCTGAGGGGATTCGCGAACACCCGGGCGGAGGGGGATCTGGCCAGGTACCGTTCCGCGCGCGACACCGCCTGGAAGCGCATAGACCGCCTGATCAAGCCCTAGGCCGTACCGTTCCGGCGGGAACGGGACGACCGCCCCGGGGCGGGCCTTTGACGGGTCCGGCCCTTTCCGCGCGTTCCGCCGCCGCTTTCCCGCGCGCTCCCGTTCCGGCGGGGTTTTCCGGGGCCGGGCGTTCCGGGGAGCCGGGCCGGACGGCCCGGCGCCGGGCGCCGTTCCGGACCTTCCGGCGCGGCGGCCTTCCCGGCGCCCGCCTTCAGGGGCGGGCCGCCGCCCGCCAGCCCCCCTTAAGCCCACGGAGGAGAAATGAGCCCTTCCAGGGCCCCAGCGCCCGACGGAACCGCCTCCGGCAGGAGCCGGACCTTTGCTCTCCGGACCGCCGGGGCGGCCGTCATGGCCCTCGCCCTCGCCGCGCAGGCTTGGCCCGCCCTGGCCCAGGGCGGCCCGCCCGCCCCCCCTTCCGCCCAGGCCCCGTCGGCCGAGGACTCGCCCGGGGCCCGGGAGGCCGTCCACCTGGGCGCCCTGGGGGCCTACAGCGCGGGCTTCGTGCTGGAGGCCTACGGCTATATCGGGCTTCTGGCGGACGTGCTCCACCACGGCGTCTACGAGCCCGAAATAGTGAAGTCCATGCTGGGGGAGACCAGGGTCTTCCTCAAGAAGGGCCTGGACAGGCTCGAGGTCTACAGGAAGGGCCAGGTGACGGTCCAGCCGGAGGATCTGGCCTTCATAAACGGCATAGCCGAGATACTGACGCTCCTCATCGACGAGTCCGACGGGCTGGCAGCGTACTGCGAAGGCTTCGCCAAGGCGGACTTCGAGCGTTTCAAGGAGTCCCGCCAGAAGGCCTGGACCCTCATCAAGCAGCATCTCGGGGTCAAGTAGCCCCGCCCGCGCGACCTGCCGGCGCTCCTTTCCGCCGGTCCGGACCCGGAACCCGGCGGAGCCCGTTCCCCGTGTCTTCCGCGCCCTGAGGCCCCGGCACGGAACGGACATGCCTGGGAGGAGTCCCCCCTGCCGGTCCCGCCCCGCCGGAACGTCCCGCGCCGAAGGAAGCGGCTCCGCGGGGGCGCGCGCCGCGGGGACAGGCTGCCGCAAAGATCGCTCCCCCTGGGCCGGCGCCTCCCCGAATCCGGCGCCGCCGCCGGGGCGCGCGGAAGATCCGGCCCCGCGCCCAGGACAGTCCGCTCAGGTCTGCTGCCGGTCCCGCTTCGGAGGCGCCGGCCCGCGGGCGGGGGCGGGCGGAGCGGCCCTGTTCTCGAAGATGCCCGCCTCCGGCCCGAACATTTCGGCCACCCGGCTCACGCCTATGGCCTTGAGGCCGTGGCGCCCGGCCGCGTCGCGGAGCTCTTCGGCAGGGCCGCAGACCTTGGTGAAGCCCATCCTGGCGCACTCGGCGAGCCTCTCGCCCATGCGCCCGGCCCTCCTGACCTCGCCTGCCAGGCCCACCTCGCCCAGGATCGCCAGATCCGGGGGGACGGGGGACTCGAACCAGCTGGAGACTATGGCCGCGGCTATGGCCAGATCCGCGGCGGGCTCGGAGATCCTGGCGCCTCCGGTCACGTTCACGAAGACGTCCCTGTCGAAGAGCTTCAGCTTCACCTTCTTCTCCAGGACGGCGGTGAGAAGGCTCACCCTGGACGGATCGGCCCCCAGGGTCTGCCTGCGGGGCATGGGAAGCGGGCTCGGGCTCACCAGCGCCTGGATCTCCATCATCAGCGGCCTCCTGCCCTCGATTACCGGCGTGACGGCCGAGCCGGCGGCGCCGGCGGGCCTTTCCGCCAGGAACAGCGCGGAGGGGTTCAGGATCTCGCTCAGGCCCGTGCCGGTCATCTCGAAGACGCCCACCTCGTTTACCGGCCCGAAGCGGTTCTTGAACGAGCGCAGGAGCCTCACGGGGCGGTCCTTCTCCCCTTCGAAGTAGAGGACCGTGTCCACCAGGTGCTCTAGGAGCTTGGGACCGGCTATGCTCCCCTCCTTGGTGATGTGGCCCACCAGCCACAGGGGCGCCCCGGTCTCCTTGGCCAGCTGTGTGAGCGCCGAGGCGGACTCCCTTATCTGGGCGGGGCTCCCGGCCACCCCCCCCAGATCCGGGAGCCTCATGGTCTGGACGGAGTCGACTATCAGGGCGTCCCAGCCCTCCGACGCCGCCTGGAGCACCTTGGGGATCTCGCATTCGGCCAGGACGAAGATTCCCGAGAGATCCAGCCCGAGCCTCTCGCCCCGGAGCCTGAGCTGGGCCGCGGACTCCTCGCCCGAGACGTAGAGGGGCTTCCTGCCCGCCGCGGCCGCTCCCCGGGCCACCTGTAGCAGGAGCGTGGACTTGCCCACCCC
>JAISEQ010000549.1 GCA_031264045.1 Deltaproteobacteria bacterium | reverse complement strand
GGCACGGGATCCCGTCGTCCCGAGCCCTGTTCCCTTCCCGTCCCTACCGGCACCCCGCTCTCCCCCGAGGCTCACGGATCAGGGGTCCATGCTCCAGGCAGTCCCCCCGCAGCCGATCTCCCTCAAGGCCGGACGCCGCTATATCACGCAGGCGATGATGGTGAAGTTGTGGAAGCGGTTCTCCAGGTTCCCGCTCTGGGTGGGGACCGGGCAGATCTCGCCAGCGGAGAAGGAGATCATGTATCCCCCCTTGTCGTCCAGGCGCTCGCGGACTATGCCCACCTCCAGCTCGCTGTCGACCGCCTCGGCCACGTGGTAGCGGGCGGCGCAGGAATGGAGGAGCACCGCCGAGCGGTCGTCTATCTCCGCCACCGCCGCCAGGGTCTTCTGGGCCACGAGGGCGACCTCCTGGGCGTCTATGTTGGAGACCGACAGGGTGGCGCCAACCGGCACGTCCCCCGCGAGGGTCACGGCGCCGTCCGGGGTGGTCGAGAGCATGGCCCTGAGGATCGGGGTGGAGCCGTCGTTGAAGTCCACGGCCACGGGGAAGAGCCAGGGGAAGAGGAGCGTTCCGGTCTCGTCGGCGGTGAGCCCCAGGTCCACCAGGAAATCCCTGGCGGACTTCCCGGACACGCCCACCAGGACGGACCCGTCCCTCACGTCCGAAATGACTCCCTTGCTCTTAAGGTACTTCTCCTCGGAAACGGTGCCCAGGAAGAAGCGGGGACGCACGTCGCCGTAGATCAGTACCAGGCCCATCCTCTCCCTGTAGAATTCCCCATCGTAGAGGATCTTGGACGATCCGAAGGCGGCCTCCTCTGTAACGGCCATGGTCCCGAAGACCGGGGTCCCCTGGGCCACGGCGAAGAGCTCGTCCAGAAGCGCACCGCCGCTCACGGGCGACAGGAGGGGCAGGAAGGTCAGGACCAGCGCGGGGGCGGTGTCCTGGCCGGCAACCGCCTCCTTCCAGGCCTCGCGGATCTGGGCCCGGTAGTCGTCGGTTAGGTCGCACGTGAGCGAGGTCCTGAAGGTCACGTCGTCCGAGGTCATGATCAGGATGCTCAAGGGCGCCATGTTCCCCTCGGAGCCGGATACCGCGCAGGCGTTGGTGGTGGCCCCCAGGACAGGGAACCGGAGCCTCTCGCAGAGGGCCTTCACCACGTCGGTCTCGGTGAATTCCCGGTTGCAGGCCACGATGCCCAGCGAAGACGCCAGGAGTCCGTCAAGATCCAGCTTGCCCACGAGATCGTCCATGGCGAATTCTATGTCGTCCACCTCGTCCGTGAAGGCGGTCATTGTCTTGATCATTGAAACTCCATAGCTGGCCCTTCCCCCCGGGAAGGGCACCTGACCGGCCCTCCGGGACACCGGGAGGCCGGGCAAGCGGGCGGACAGACAAACGGTCATCCGCTTGCACGTTATGAGCGACCGCGAAAGAGCCGGTGCGGCGAGCCTGTCTCCTGACGGCACCGGGCCTCCGGACCCCGGGACGGGCCCCGGCCGGAAAGGACAGCGCGCCTGAATCCTGACAATTCCGAAAGGCAGTCCCGACTTCTGTCCGGCCTCAGGGCCGTCCGGGGCCTCCTGGCCGTCCGGACCTTCATTGCCGTTAGGCGGCATGCCGCCCGTCAGGGAGGTACCGTCGGAGCAGCCCCGCAGGATCGGGAGTGGGGTGAAGCGGATTCTATCCCTTGAATTATATCCGAAAACCATTCATTTACAAGTTGTCCGGAGGTCCCGGGCCGCCTGCAGGCACTCTCCGGTGCCGGTTAAGATGCTGCAATCCCTAGTTTTTTTATTTCCGCTCGGTAACGGGTCAGACGCCCGCCCGCAGCCGGACTGTCGGGGCCGCCTTCCTCCGTCATGGCCAAGCTGCTGGAATCGTTAGTTTTTTCCCCGACATTCCGCAGCGCATGTGCCGATTGCGGCGTCAACAGTCATGATTCGGGGATTTCTTGCGTTTCAATGTGCGTTGCGGTGGTTTTCGGAGGCATTTCCCTTTCTCGGACACCCCCAAACCTTCTTCTTCGCCTGACAGGCGCGGCCCAAGCCGTCCTTCGCCGATACGGAATCACCCCGAATCTCCGAAAAGCCCTGTCTTTGCTAACCTGCCCCGACCGATCAGACGGCCTGACCGGCCGCCCGACCGCACTGTCCCGGTCCTGACCCGGGTTGCCTCCCCCATGCCGCTCGGCCTCATTCACACTGAATCCGTTTTCCCGAAAAATTCAACATCATGTCAGGCATGGCGGAAGCCCTTTCCCCCGGTGAAGGCGCCCGGACGCCTCCCGGCGGCCAGGACCTTCAGGCGGCCCCCCAGGGGACCGGGCCGTTCCGGACGGCGTCCCGTCCCGATGATCCCAGAATCCGAAACCGCTTCCAAACGGGGCCTTTATAATATAGTTGCGGGCTTCGAACGGGGTAAGTAAAAACCCTGTGCGCAATGCTCCGAACGGCGGCATCTCTCGGCGCCAGCCGGCTGCGGGGACAGGATCATGATGGGCAAGGCCGGACTCCTGAGCAAGGGACCGCAATCGCCGGAACCAGTTCCAGGCCCCTTTCCGTCAGCGCCCGGGCCACCCCGCGGCGGCTTAAAGGCCGACTTCTCCGCAAAGGGCTCGGACCCCTTGCCGACTACTGCAAGGGTAACCCGGCCCGGGGACGCCATCTCTGGGGTCCGGCGGCCTTCCCAAAAAAGTTCAGCAGGTGCGGCACTATTTTTTTGGCAACAGGATATAGGAAAAATCTGCCTAATTAGCACTAGTTATAGTGATTTTCCACCATTTAACCGATCAGTTCATGGCTAATCAGGTTAATTTAGGCATAAAAAGCTCTTGTGTTTCCTAACCATTCCCATTAATATCTCATTTCTGAAAGCCCAGTTCGCCTTGGGAACCGATCCGCCCGGGGCACCGTCCGGTGCTCTCCCGGCATTCTGGCGCGGCACCTTGCCGGACATCGCCGTTCCCCGCTTTTCCCCGGCCTTCCGATGCCGACCACCGACTCTCACGGGCATAGCCTTCCTCCGGAGCACATGACTTCAGAGGCTCCAAGTCACCGGGGTTCGCGATTCCAGAAGCTTCCACCCTCCGGGACATATGACTCCAGAGGCTCCAAGTCTCCGGGGTTCACGATTCCAGAAGCCTCCAGCCTCCGGGACACATGACTTCAGAGACTCCCATGCCTTCTGGGCTCATGACCGGAAGCCTCCATGCTTCCGGGAATCCAAAGCGCCGCCGCCCGCCACGCCTCCAGAGCCCTCCGGGCCTTCCCGCTTCCTGCCGTGCCGCACTTTGCGTCCTCCAGGATGATGTCTCCCGGCACTCCAATTCTCCGGAAGATTTCCGGATAAAGGGACTCTGCGGATGTCCCCTTCAGGACCTGCAGTACATAATTGAATATAAAGCAAGTCACTTAAGCATTCTAATCGTTAACAATCAGCAATAACATAACGGTTGTTCATCAATTCGCTTCACTGTCGGCCTCTCGCGCCTTGCGCGGCAATCCGGGCTGTGATAGATTTGGTTCTCCGGCCTACCGACGAGGGGGTTACCACATCCATGACGACGAGCAACAGAGCGGTTGAGGTCTACAGGTACCATCTCGTACCGGGCGGCATTTTCACCTGCGGCACCCAGGCCATGATCTCCGCGGTGCTCGGCACCTGCGTGGCGGTCTGCCTCCACGACCGGAGGCTCAAGATCGGCGGCATGAACCACTTCCTGTACCCGAGAAGCGGCTTCTTCGGATCCCCTTCGAGCGAGTACGGGGACGTGGCCATACCCCAGCTCATAAACAAGCTCACCCGCATGGGAAGCCGCCTTGAGGACCTGGAGGCCCAGATAGTGGGCGGAGCCGCCATCCCGGGTGCCAGGCGGGAGGCAACCGGCGAGAAGAACGTGAAGATGGCCCGGAAGATCCTGAAAAAGAACCGCATCCACGTGGTCTCCGAAGACGTGGGCGGACTTAAGGGCCGGAGGCTCATCTTCCACACCGGGACCAACGAGACCATGGTCATGAAGACCCACCGCATCCGCCGCGGGGACTACTACCCCTACCGTCAGAGGCTGAACTAGGAGCCCCGGGAATCTGCGGTTCCTCCGGGCCTTCCAGAAGCGTCGGCCCTGCCCCGACATGGGCCAAGACCGGCACGCCATACATCTCTTCGGCAGACTTTTTCAAGGGGCCGATCCTGAACCGGGATCGGCCCCTTCGCATTCGACCAGGATTAGGCACCTCCGTTCCGCCTTCCCGGGAAACCGCTCCATGGACCTTAGTTAAATTGATTTGGTCGGGCAAATCTGCGATAGTTTTAATTTTGTTTTCAGCTGCTTTTCTTTAATTCTTCTACGCATGGTTAGTCACCCATAAATAATATCATTGGGAAAACTCAATGGTTAAGATATATTCAGACCTCTTTATACCTGGTCTTGCTTTTCCAGCACTTTTGCTGGGATCTACTTTTTTAGCATAGTTACCGAGATGATAGAATATAAAATGGGATAATCTCATTTTTTATGATGCGCCCGCTTGACTATCTTTCCAGGGATATTATAATATGTCTTTTGTAAAATAATCAAAACTGATTGAAATGGGTAAAAATTTATTTTAATAGTTTATTATCTATGTGCAGATGGAGAAGGGATGTTTAGATGTGCTACACAATCGAGGACATAAAGCGTATTTTAGAGCCAATAGCACAACAGCATGGTGTGGAGCACGTTTGGTTGTTTGGCTCCTACGCGCGTGGTGAAGCCAGGCCAGACAGCGACATAGATCTTTTGATAGACAAGGGAAAAATTAAAGGTTATTTCCAGTTAACTGACTTCTATCTCGACCTCGCAGACGCCTTTAAGATCGAATTGGACATTGTCATAAAAGGTGATTTGTGGGAGGAATTCATCGAACAGGTGAGCAAAGAGGAGATTCTGATATATGATCAGCACGCGTGATATGAACATAATCGTACACATAAACGATTATTGTGATCAAATTGCCGAGGGTATGACTTTGTACGGGAATTCGATCGAGGTTCTGAGAGAAAACCACATTTTGAGAGACGCCATGGGAATGAAACTTCAACAGATATCCGAGTTGTCACAACACCTTTCAGACAACTTTACTAGATCTTATGGAAACATACCATGGCGAACCATCAAAGGCTTAAGAGTAGTTTTCGCCCATCGTTACCAAAAACTGAATTACGAAACTATGTTTGATACACTATCTGACGACATTCCAGGTTTGAAACGCTTTTGTGTTGATATTTTGGCTTTGGCGGAAAGGCAGATTCACGATTCTCCTAACGATGGTAGCAGTGGAGGCCCCAGGATGGGCTGATGGTGAACTCTTGGCAATTAGAGGGGGTAAACAATAAAGGTGATGAATCAGTCGGGATGTGATAGGTGATTTTCTATTGTTTAATTTCGAAAGTTCACGTGTCTCTCCTGGAATTGGGCCCTCTTCACCTCAAGCTTCTTTCATTGGTAGAGGGCGTTTTGATTAGAAAGATCCCCATGTTAAGTTCCCCTAAGAGGCACCAGAACAGTTACACGCAAACAACGTGAAGGAACTGGACATCATGCCAGATACGCTCAACGGCCTCCCCGCAGTGTTGGGGAAGGAAAAAGAATTGTGCGGCTGACGCGGTCTATTGCAACGCCAACAGCGTATTGAACGGCGAGAAGTTCGGCCTGGACATCAATATTGCAGCTGTCATGATCATCCGCAACCCGGGCGCGACCGAAAGGCTTTCCGCGCCCGGGCCCTCAGCCGGGGCCGTTTCCGTCAGGGAATAGATACAGCACAAGTCGAAGACCGAGGAGGGCAAGACATTTTACGGTCGCAGAAAACAGACGATCGAGCCCGTATTCGACATCATCAAAATCTATGAAATACAGCGAGTCTGCTCGCAACGGGCTGACGAATATGAACGAGAAGTAGGACATGGCCGTGCTGGACTACTATACCAAAAGGATACACGCGGCCAGAAGGATGCACGCACTGAGCTTGACGGCACAGAAACAACTACTTCAGAACATGCATCTATCATTAATATACAGTTATGCCTTAGCGACCTGAATTGATCTGCGACATTCTGCTGGTAACAATTTACCTTTTACTAAAAGGCCCCGGCAGCTCTCCGCCGACCCGGCCTTTGCCCGCCCTGGGGACTTCTGCCGGGTCAAGAGAGCGCTATCTCACCCCTCCGGCCGCAAGGAATGCCTCGGGACTTTTGTAGAAGAAGCTCTCGTCCACCTTGTCGCCGGGGCCAAGGAGCAGGAAGTCGTCCTCGCCCCACGGTCCCTCCACGAAGGCTTTGAAGTAGCTCAGATCGGCCTCCACCTCCCGGAACTCCTTGCCGAAGAACTTGGCGCTCTCCCTGGTCATGCGCCGGAGCTCGTCCTGATCGCCTATGCCGTTGTTGATGAGACAGAAGTTGGTGTAGTTGGCAATCTCCATGCTCATCCCCTTGAAGGCCTTCCTCTCCCCCATCCTCGGCTTGTACCGGAGCTCGTAGGTGGACATGGGGTCTCCGCCGTTGCGGATCCAGCCGTCCGTTATCCACATGGTCCCCGGGTTCTCGGAGAAGAGCTTCATGTAGCGGGCCGGGCTTCCCAGGAGCATCGATATGCAGTCGTGGCAACGCGGCATGACGAGCCCCCCGCTGCACGACACCCCAACCGTGCCGTTGGAGCAGAGCCCGTAGCCCAGGGCCACCTTCTGGCACCCTCCGGAGGAGGTCATCTCCTCCACGGCCCTGTTTATCGCCCCCGGCATCTCCTTGGGCTTCTCGTGCAGGGCGTACTCAAGAATCTTCAGCGGGATGTCCCGACCGTCTATGGCCATGGCCATCTCATCGCGGACGACGTCGCAGGCGACTATCCCCAATCTCCCTTCCATCTCGGATTTCCTCCCGGAAGATCCCCGTAAAGGGATCCCCCCGTGGCCCCAGGCGGGGCCGGATGGCCCGGGGAGGCTGGCCGTCCCCCCCGCGCCCTTGTTCTGGCTTAAATTAGATTGTACATTTACTTATCTTACAGGTCAACCCGCAAACCGTTTCCGTGCCCACGCCGCAAGCGGGGTTCGGCTCCCCGGAGGCTCCTCGGCAGCGGCATGCCGGGTATACAGATCCGACTAGGGAATTACTCATTACTTCCGGGAGATTCGTGAAGATGCCCGGAGTTGCCCGGAGATACAAGTGGGATACAGAAAGATGAAAGGAGATCTCATGGTGATGCTTAAATGACCGGAAAAATCCTGAAAAATGTCAGGAGATCACGCTAAAATGCCTGTTGGACAAGGTGTCCCTTGAACTTGCCTCCTGATACAGCCTCGGTTTCATGGGACGGTGACCTTACCAGGAATCCTGACCAGAAAGGTTGGTCTGAAAGTACTGATATCTCTTTATGCCTTATCTATTATATATTTTAAAAATTTTTAACCATATAAAATTTACCGCATTCACATGGACTTCCTCAACTTATTCCTCTTGCGATCCTAAAGCAGGCGAGATCAGGGTTAACATTAAATTCTTGAGAATGGACATATCAGTCTGGCAGAAAGCCGGACCACGGGAACAACTGGATGACACTCATGGCTTCCCCGGAATCCTAATGTAGTGTTCTACTCCTGTTGGCATCAATCACCGGCAACTGGTCTATCTAAAGAGTAAATTCAAGATAAATACAAGTCAAGATATTATCGTATATCCATACCGTTTATAGTGTTTTCAGAATTAAAATTATTTACAAAATGGTTTTGCCAGTTAATCAAATAGTATTGCATTTTGAGAAACTAATAATTTCTTATCTGATTTTTTCTGCTTTTGTGCAATCATGTTTAATTATCTTGAAAATGTGTTTGATATCACTGCGCAATTACAGTAAAATCCAAACTAAATAATTATGTTATATCAGCAGATCAATCTTATCTTATTACCATTGTGGCATCAGAATCTTACACAAAAATCAACTTTGCCATCATCAGAAATTAATCTTATCCATCTTCACAATATTTTGCATTGGCTTGTCTGGCAAAGTCAAACAGTTTAAAGAATAACTCAAATAAAACCAAATTACTTGATATACAACAACCTCTCCTTCCTGTTCTATGATTGGATTGGGAAAGTTATAGACAATGAATAGAGCGGAAAACCAAAGCAAATGAATAGAGCGAAAAACCAAAGCCAGTGAATGGATCAGGAAAGCATATCCAATGAATTAATCGTAAAAGATGTAACCAACAAGAGGAAAATATAAAAAGTTAGATTCTCATTTAATTATATCATCATTTCATAATTTCAAACTTATCGCACACGCTGTCCTTTCCCGGCCTAATTTATCCACCATCCCAAATAATTTTCAATCTACAGGGACACTCATATCCTGACAGTCCAAGGTGGTAAACAACCTCTCATCGGCCTAACGCCTCAACTGTCAAACACAAAACCGCGCCCGTCGGAACCGCGTTTCCGCTCCCGCAACCTCATGCGCTCGGATCCGTACTACTCGCCTTCAGCCCCCTCCGATCAAAGATCGGAGCTCCCAGGCTCCCTCTTCGCGGGGGAGGGCAGGCGCGGAGTTTCAGTTCCGCCTAGCGGGAAGCCTCCGGCCCCGCATAAAAGGAGGAGGCGTCAACCTTCTCGCCGGGAGAAAGGACCAGGAAGTCCTCCCCGGGCCAGGGTCCGTCCACAAAGGCCCTGAAGTAGCCCAGATCTGCCTCCACCTCCCGGAACTCCTTCCCGAAGAACTTCGCACTCTCCCGGACCCTCTCCCGGAGAAAGGGCACGTCCCCCACGCCGTTGTTTATGAGGCAGAAGGCAGTGTAGTTTACTATCTCAAGGCTCATGGCCTTGTGGGCCTTCTTGGGTCCCATCCTGGGAGCGTAGCGGTGCTCGTAGAAGGACAGAGGATCCGCCCCGTTCCTTATCCAGCCGTCCGTGTACCACATCGTTCCGGGATTTTCGGCAAACAGCCTCATGTACCTGGCCGGACTCCCCAGAAGCATGGAGATGCAGTCGTGGCATCGGGGAACGGTCAGATCGCCTGCGGAGCAGTTCACCCCAACCGTGCCGTTGGAACACAGCCCGTAGCCCAGGGCGATTCTCCGGCAGCCTAGGGAATCGACCAGCTCCTCCACGGCCGCGTTCACGGCCGCCGGCATCAGGGCCGGCTTCTCGTGAAGCGCGAACTCCAGGACCTTCATGGGAATGTCCCTGCCGTCCAGCGCCATCTCGATCTCCCCCCTGATCACGTCGCAGGCCACTATCCCCAGCTTGGGAGCCATCTTGCACCTCCAGGGCGGTATGCCGCCGCGCCATCATCATCATCATCATCATCATCATCATCATCATCATCATCATCGCTAGCCTACAGAGCCGGTGCCCTCCACAGACTGAGAGCAAATGCCTCATCCTACATTCCCGGAGACGGAGGTTTCAAACCGAACCGCCCTACTGCGGACGCAACTCCCAGAATCCTCCCAGAACACTGGGGCTCTGTCCATCTCCCGGCTCACCCCGCTCCAGGGCACAACCTCGAGACGGCCAGCCCCCCTGGTCCGGAGCCCCCCCCCGACTGTCATCCCACCGGTCAGGCACCTCAGGGCTCCGCCCTCCTCCCGGCTCACCCCGTTCCAGGACGCCACTTCGAGACGACCGGACACCCTGGCCCGGAGACCTCCCGACAGTCAGCCCACCGGTCAGGCACCTCAGGGCTCCGCCCACCTCCCTGCCCTCACCACTCCAGGACGCCACTTCGAGACGGCCGGACACACCCTGGCCCGGAGACCTCCCGGCAGTCAGCCCACCGGTCAGGCACCTCAGGGCTCCGCCCACCTCCCTGCCCTCACCACTCCAGGACAGCACTTCGAGACGGCCGGACACCCTGGCCCGGAGACCTCCCGACAGTCATCTCGCCTATCCGGCACATCATGGCTCCGCCCACCTCGCGGGTACTTACTCCTGACAAAGAGGAGTGTTCCTCTGGCCGTAAGTGACTAAATTTACAGATCAATTTGCCTTTTCGATATCAAGAATCCGTCCTCTTCTAGACTCCGAAAGACCTCCTGGATCTTTCGGAGATCAAATCTGGATAAGCGGCCTCCGGTCGTCCACAGCCCCCCCGCCCCCTGTGGGGATAGGCGACCTCCGACCGCTTACACTCCCCCTCAGCTCCCACTCGCCGTCCCTCCCGCCCCGCCGGGGAGGCGGGCCTCGGAGGATAACTCTCGTTCTCACACACCTTCTCAGCCTTCCCAAGTCTCTCTCTCACCATTCCCATTGACTTCGATCGGAGTGGACCATCGGGGATGACTTCCGGTGCCTCACACTTCAGCAACTTCCTCTGAGAAAGAGCCGGATATGAGAATCTGCCTGTCCCCCCCAGGGGGGCTGTGGGCAGCCTCCTGAGCTAAGAGAGGGGAGTGACAGAGATGACGGTTGGTAGCGAGGGAGCTAGGGGGCTAGGGGGCTAGGGGGCTAGGGCGTTGCTCCCCCGGAACCGCCGCCCCGGCGGGGCGGGAGGGGAGGGGAGGGGGAGTGGCGGAGGCGGGCAGGCGGTCGGAGGCCGCATATCTCCCGCCCGCAGGGCATGAAGTTAGTACCCGGGCCCGGGTCAGTGGCCTGTCTGCGGAGGGGTAGTCAGGTCAAAATATGGTAGAATGGACCGACCTCCACATAAGGGGAAAAGGGAGATGAAGATGTCGGAGGAGACCGTAGAAACAGTCCCCGCCGAGACCGGTGACAAGCTCTCTGTCACGGGAACGCCTTTGGAGCATGGTATCGATGAGCTGTCTTCTGTGAACGTTAGGCTCGACAAGATTGAGACGCGTATGGACAGGCTCGCTTCAAAGGAGATGCTGGAAGTAGCGATCAAGAATACCGAGACTAATTTTGCCGTGCTACAGCAAAGTTTAAGTGATGCCAGAGAAATTCTCCGTGTTGAATTTAGGATTGTCGAAAAAAATATCGGGTTTTTCGATAAACAATTTGACGAGAAGTTTGCTGACTTCAAGTCTGACATGGGCTTGGCCATGGGTTTTTTGGCGACTTTGATCATCGGTCTTTTCATTAAAAGTTTTTTCTGATCATGGCCGGTCGTGAATCCACCCTGCTCACCCAGCTCCAGTACGACACTTAAAGACGACCGAACACACTGCCCCAGCCCCTCCCCACGTCAGACAGCTCTCCCGGTCCGACACACCAGGGCTCCGCCCTCCCCCCAGCTCACCCCGTTCCAAGACGCCACTTCGAGACGACCTGACCCCCTGCTCCGGAGACCCCCCGGCAGTCATCCCTCCGGTCCGGCACCTCAGGGCTCCGTCCTCCTCTCAGCTCACCCCGTTCCAGGACGTCACTTCGAGACGGCCTGACCCCCTGCCTGACACCTCCGCTACCCTACCGGACACCCGTACTGCCCCGGAAAAAGCGTGACATGACCGCCCCGTTCTTCAGAGAGGCCGCTTCCGCACCCGGCCCAGGCTTAAATGACCTTTGCAAGCTTCCCCCCTGTCAACCTGTCAACCTGTCACACTGTTACACTATCACCGGGCACAATCACTCAACCGAACACTCAGCGGCATTGCTCCCGACCTCCCGAAAGACCGGATCCAACTCGCTCCAGCCCGTGCTCCCGAAGGAAAGGATTGCTTCCGAGATCAACTCCTTGTAATCTCTGTTATCGAGATCCAAGCCGCATCCGCCTTCCGCACCCCGGCCTGCAGGCTCCTCGGCACTCCCGGTTTTCGGCCCCCGCCGGTCTCCGGCTTCCAGCGCGTCCCGCCTTCCGGGCCTCCGGGTCCTCTTTTTTTTCCTGAATTCCCCCCGGCTCTTCGGACGGTTCCGCGCCGTTGCGGGCATCCGGTCTCCACCGGATGCCGAGAGCCTCCCCGCCGGTCAGCAGGGACTCCGGACCGCAGGGTCCGACAGTCCTTGCGCCTGCGGCGGACCAGGTCTCCAATCCCCGAAAAAACGCCGGGGGAGGTCGCCAACAACCGGGTTCGGGGTGCCGGACCGCCTGAAAGTGAGGTTTCCATGACCAAAGACAAGGACGGGCGCAGGCAACCGGCCGGAACCGGTCAGTCCCCCAAAACAAGCAGAACCGAACGCGCCGTGCGCCCGTCCGCCTCCCCTAAGCCTCAGACAGCCCTGAAGGATGGCCCTTCGACCGCCCCAGCCCGGAAGGCGAACCCCAAGACCGCCAACCCCGAATTGAAGGCTGACCGCACGGATGTCCCCACCGATAATCTCGAGCTCCTGGAGATGGCAATCAAGCTGGAATTGATAAGAAAACACGGCGCAAACTATAATAGCTCTTTCGGCCTGAACCTCGGCAAGGGCCAGGCGATGGCCCGCGAGTTCCTGGATTTGCACCCGGAAACCGCCTCCGAGATCAGGGAGCAGGTCGCCGCCTTGCTTGACTACCAGAACAAGGGCGGAACCCTATCGTCCCGCGGTGCCATGAATGAGGATCCCTTCGCCGAGAAGATCTCCAATTCTGACCGCAGGAAGATCGCCCAGATACTCGCAGCTCCCATCTCCCCCGGCCTCCTGGACTTCTTCGCTCCGGAAATGATCTGCATGCAGTTGTACAATCCGGCGGCCCGCCTCAAGCTCGTCCGCGGCCTGAGAGACCGTGCCGCCGGAGCGGGCCTCCTGAAGCATGCCCCCTGGCTGGAGAGAATGCTCGCCGACCCCTTCAAGACCATGGTCGAACCCGAGCCCTTTCAGGACGAAGACGAATATCTTCGTCTCGTAGAACTTGACTAGCAGGCTCCGGGACATGGCACGGCACCACCCGGGGCCGTCCCAGACATCCCTCGCCAGGCCACGCCGCGCTCCGCAGGCTCCCGCATGGCCGGGAATCCGGGCTCCCGGGGTTATCCTGACGCTCCGGTGCCCGCACAAGCCACGTACTCCGAGCTCCCGGCGTTATCCTGACGTTCCGGCGTCCGCAAGACCGGCACTCCGGGCTCCCGGCGTTATCCAGACGCTCCGGCGTCCGCAAGACCGGCACTCCGGGCTTCCGGCGTTATCCTGAAGCTCCGGCATCCGCAAGGCCTACACTCCGGGCTTCCGGCGTTATCCTGAAACTCCGGCGGCCGCAAGACCTTCACTCCAGCCTCACGGCATTATCCTGACCTCCAGGACGTCCTCTTCCCGCTTCGGGCTCCTTAACGGCCGCTTCTACCGGCCTTTCCCCGACACCATATCCACCCCCCCGATACTTCAGGCGTCCAAAGCCCCGCCCCGCCCCCCCCGCTCTCCGACCGCCATCCCCAGCCGGAATCTGCCGCCGTCCGAAAAGCCAAACTCCCTTCCTGACTGCCTCAGAGACCATGGGAGGAGGCTGAACCCCCCAGCGACCACGTCCGCTCCGCCCGCCCCCCGGCCCGCGCGCCCCCCGCCCCGGCGCGCCCGGGCCCCGGCCCGGCCGGCCCCGCGC
>JAISEQ010000542.1 GCA_031264045.1 Deltaproteobacteria bacterium | reverse complement strand
ACGCCATGGCCAGAGCCAGGACAAGGAAAAGGAAAAGGGTCAGCGACGGCGCGGCGCCGGCGGGGGCGCCCCGGCGGCCCGCCCGGGAGCCCGGGACGGCATGGAGGCGGTCGGTGCTGGGCATGTCTCACCTGGGCCGGGGCCGCGGAGGCGGCCCCGGCGGACTTTCCGGACCCGGATGGGCCGGCGCGCGAAAGTTTTCGCCGGGCCGGATCCGGAACGGGACCCGGACCGAAAACGCCCGGAGCCCCGGCCCGGAGCCCCGGCGCGAACACGGCGGTCGGGAACGGCCGGGGCGTGACCCGGGCCAACCTCGGGATCCGGGAGGAATCAGCCGGTTCCGGAGGCCTGCCCGCGACGGTTCCGAAGGCCTGGCCAAGACGGTTCCGGAGGCCTGCCCGCGACGGTTCCGGAGGCCTGCCTGCGGCATGATCAGGCCCGGAAGCCCGGGGCGGGGCGGCCCCGAACGGGCACCCCGAACGCGGAAGGCCGGCCGCCCGGCCCGTGCCGGGCAGCCCGCGACAAAATCGCCCGGACCCGGAAGGGCCGCCGGGGACCCGTCGGCGGCGGTTTGCCGCCGGGGCCGCCGCCCCGGCTCACCTCGTGACGGTGATCTTGAGGCCGGCTCCGCGTCCGTAGTTCTCAGGGTTGTACATCTCCTCGGCATAGGGCCCGGGCAGGATGTAGGAGCCCGGGGTCACGGGACGCGCCAGATACGAGTAGGTGTACACCCCGGGCTCCAGGTAGTCGGCGAAGAGCCTGATGGAGTCCGGGCGTATCTCCTCGTGGTCGTACCAGTACCAGTAGCCGCGCCAGGGATCCTCGACGTCGGGGCTGGCCGCCAGGAGCTCGGCCAGGTTCGGGTTCTGGTCCTTCAGGCGGAAGTCCACCGGCTCCAGGCCGGCGGGGACGGGGTCCTCCACGGCCAGGTTGTAGCGGGGGACCGCGGTGACGAGCGTCATCGTGACCTTCACCACCTCGCCCCGCCTGAACGAGGACTCGCCGGCGGGGCCCGGCCGGGGCTTCACCCTCTGGAAGGTCCTGGTCAGCACGAGGCCCCTGGTCCCCCTGGCCGAGAGATCCGGCTCCCCGGGCGCCCACGTCAGGCGCTGGAACGCCCACGCCTCGCCCCTGCCCTCGACGCTCCAGGAGGGCGGGGGAGCGTCCAGAAGCTCGCGGGCCGTCATCCGGACCCTCAGCTCGGGATCGCGCGGGCCGGCGAGCCTGCCGTCCAGGACGGTCTTCCCGCCCAGGAGGACCTTCACGGCCAGATCCAGGGCCGGGCCCTCCGGGGCCGGCGCTCCGGAACCGCCGGCCCCGGCGCCGGCGGCGGTCTCCCCGCCGTCCGCGAGCGGCGGGCGCCGGCTCACGCCGGACGCCGTCCTCCGGGCCTCCAGGAAGTTCCACACGCCCCTCAGGATCGTGACGGAGCGGTTGGTGCCGCCGAAGTCGCCGCCGCGTCCGGAGGACACCGACCCCAGGATCAGGGCGGGCAGGAACTCGTGGTGGGGGGCCGCCTCGGAGAGGGCGAGCAGGAGCTGGGCGCCCAGATCGTCCCGGCCGGTCATCCACAGGTTCGGGTTCTCCCGGCCGGAGGGGTCCTTCACCCGGGCGGTCACGCCGGAGATCTCGATTTCGGAGGCTACCATGGGGATGAGCTCCATGAGCTCGCCGGTCCTCACGCGGGAGGGGGGAAGCGCGTCCACGGCCCTCAGGAGGAACAGCCTCTCCGTGAGGTTCAGGGACGCCCGCCTGGCGTAGAAGGGCTCGAGGGACGCCTCCATGGGCATGGAGGCCCGCCCGGCCGCCCCCATGACGTAGAGCCTGGCCGCGTCGGAGCCGCACAGGGAGCAGGGGGCGCCGTCCGTCCCCTCCCCGTCCGGACGGCCGCCGGGGGGCTCGGCCTTGCCGAGCTCGGAGACCAGGTAGCCCACGGTCTCGTTCACGAGACCCTCCTCCACCCCGAACCCGTCCGCCCTGGCTTCCAGGAGGAAGTCCAGGACCCAGGCGGTCAGCACCGGGGAGCGCGACCGGCGGGCCGCGCCGGGCCATGCCGCGAAGCCGCCGTCCATGGAGCGGGAGGATATGAGCGCTATCTGCTCGGTCACCCGCTTGCGGAGCTCGTCGCGGCGGGCGGAGGCCGCCCCGCCGTCCCCCCTGGAGAGCCTCAGCTCGTAGAGGGCGCCCGCGGCCTTGGAGGTGCTCTGCTCCAGGCAGTTGTAGGGATACGCCCCGAGGGCCGCGAGGGGGGCGTCCAGGAGCCCCTCTATGCCGGGGGAGAAGACGAGCTCCATGCCGCCCCTGGACGGATCGGCACCCTCGGGGAGCCTCGCCTCGGGCATGGCCGATCCGGCCGCCGCCATCATGAAGGTGGCGTCCGCCGTCATGCGTCCCGCCTCGCCCACGGGCACGGTGAAGAGCGCCCGGTCGGCGCTGCCGCCCAGCTCGGCGTCGAAGCCCACCGTGAGGGCGCCCGCCCTGGCGGGATCGTACGGGCGGGGGCCGGCCCTGCCCGCGCCGGAACCCGGGCCCCCGCCGGGGGAATCCCCGGACCCCGGGCCGGCGGCGTCGGGGCCTCCCGCCCCGGGGACGCCTGCCGCGAGCACCGCCCTGGAACTGAAGGACACCTCGACGCTCTCGCCCGGCCTGACCGTCACCTTCTTCACCGGGTCCTCAAGGAGCTCGATGCCTTCCCGGGGACGGACGGTGACCGAGAGCTCGCCCTCGCCCGCCGCGCGGGAGGTGACTATGGCCGACGCCTCGAACTCGTCGCCCGCGGTCAGATGGTTGGGGAGCGAGGCCCGGAGGACCAGATCCTTGGTCACCGTGAGCTTCCCCTCGCCGGTTCCCGAGGAGCGTCCCCTGCCGGTGACCACCGCGAAGAGCCTGAACGTGGTCAGGTTGTCGGGGAGGGTGAAGGAGCTCTCGGCCTCCCCGTCGGCGTCGAGCTTCAGGCCCGGCTCGAAATGGGCCACCGACCTGAAGTCCTTCCTCACCTCCGAGTCGCCCGCCGCCTCGATGCCGCCTCCGCCGGGAGGGGCGGGGGAGGTCCCTGGCGCCCCCCCCTTCCCGGACCAGTCGCGCGCGTCCAGCACCGACGCGAGGGACGCCGAGGAGCGGACGCCCAGGGGGAGCGCCTTCCAGAGCAGGGTCTCCGGATGGAAGGCCTCGGAGCCGCCTATCTGGACGAGCCCCGCGTCCACCGCGACCAGGGCCGCCTCGCCGTCGGAGAAGGGCCTGCCGGAGGCGTCCGTGACCCTGATCCTGACCCTGGCCTCGGCGCCGGGCACGGCCTCGGCCTCGGCGGGGGTCACGTCGACATTGAGCTTGTCGCGTTCCGACAGGACCCTGTCGGTCAGATACCCCCTGCGGAAGGCGGGCCTCCCCAGATCGGCGCCGCCGCCCGCCTTGGGGGGCGGGGCCACGCGGCCGCGGGCCAGCACCACCGATACGTACACCGAAGGGGCGTCGTCCTCGCCCACGGGGAACTCCAGCACGGGAGCCCCGCCCGAGAGATCGAAGGTCCGCGCCTCGCGCACCCCCCCGCGCTCCACGGTGAACAGGCCGGTGCCGGACTCGAAGGGGCTCTGGACCAGGATCCTTACCGTGTCGCCGGGGCGGTACTCCCCCCTGTCGGCGGCGAGCTCGACGGCCTCCTCGTCCCCGGCCCGCCACATGGCACCGGGGCCCGCCACGTAGAAGTCGCAGGAGGCCATGGCCGTGCGGCCCCGCGAATCCTTCACCTCGGCCACCGCGAAGTGCGTGCCCGCCTTGACCGGGACCATCTCGACCGTCGCCGGCTCGCTCCCGCTCTTCACCTCGGTCTCGGAAACGAGGGTGTCGGTCATCCCGGCCACGCGGTTCCAGTAGCCTCCGGGGGAGAGCCTGCGGGCGTCCGACCAGGATCGGCGGTACAGGGACACCTTGACGGTCTCGCCGGATCTGACGGTCCCGCCGGGATCCGCCGCGACCACGGAGATCTTCACGGGCCTGGACTCCTCGCCTATGAAGCCCTCGGTCCTTATCCCCGCGTACAGCCCGGCCGGATGCGCCGTGAACGATCCCGTCTGGGAGACGGTCCTGGAATCCTTGTCCCTGGCGCTCACCGTGAGCGAATAGAGCCGGGGGACGGGGGGCCCGTCCCCGGGGATCTCGGCCGAGAACGAGGCCCTGCCGTCGGCGGCCATGACGGCCGAGCCTTCCGCCGCGACGCCCGAGGGCACGGGATCCGAGGCCCAGCCGCCCTCGTCGTCCTTCTCCAGGGCGGTCCTGGCGGTGAACCTCCATTCGGGGCCGAATCCCGGAGGCGCGAAGCCCCAAGCGGGCTCGTGGCGGAGCTCGAACTCGGCCTCGCCGGCGTCCAGGGGCGCCCCGTAGTGGTAGCTCCCCGCGACGCTGAAGTCCACGCGGTCGCCCGCGTAGGCGTCCTTCATCTCGCCCAGGGCCAGCTCGAAGGCCGGGGCCCTGTAGAAGCTCACCCGGAAGTTCCCGGCCGTCGCGTAGTCGGTTTCGCGGTACGAGTAGATCATGGACGAGACGGGGCGTTTCGCCCCGGGATTCAGATCCAGGATTACCTTCCAGTCCCCGTACGGCGCCCCCTCGGGAATCTTCCACTCCAGGGACGCGGTGCCGTACTCGCCCACTTCCACCGGGCCGTCCCAGACGGCCTCGTCGTCGGGACCGACTATCACGGCCCGCGCGGTCGCGGGATCCGGCGCCTTCAGGGCGTCGCCGGAGAATCGGCGGGCTATGATCTTCAAGCCGGCCGTCTCTCCCGGCCTGTAGATCGGCTGGGACGTGAGCAGGAACGCCTCGACCCAGTCCGGGGACATTGGATCGCGGTAGTCGGCGACGTCCTGGCCGTAGCCGTAGAAGGCGTCGTTCCACCCGAGGCTCCAGAAGATCCTCTCGCCGTCCTTGGAGGCGGAGAAGAAGAGCGTCGGGGACGCCGCGCCCTTGACGCAGGACGGCGTGACCCGTTCCAGGAGCTCCTGGCCCCCGGGGAGCTCGGCCAGGCCTTCCGGCCCGGTCGCGCCGGTCCACAGCTCCCTGCCGGCGCAGTCCATGACGCCCACCTCGGCGTCCGCCACCCCCCTGCCGTCCGAGAGCCTGGTCACCCATCCGAGGGACCTGTCGGTTCCCAGCTTGACCGTGATGCCCAGATCGGTCACCTGGAAAAGGCCGAAGCTGACGGAGGGCCCGTCGGAGCCGGGGGCGCCTTCCGTGCCGGCCCCCGCGAAGACGACCCCGTCCCTCTCGCGGCCGTCCAGGAGCTCGGAGAGGTTCACGGGCTGGGTGATCTGGGCCTTGGAGCTGTCCCCGGAAGGCTTCACCCCCAGGGTCCTGGCGCCGGAGCTCCCGGCCATCACCTGCCCCAGCCAGCCCCTCATGCCCTGAGGGACCCAGGTGGCCGGGCCGTAGCCCATGTTGTAGTACCAGGAATTCAGGAACCTGGCCGTCTCGGCGAAGGTCATGACCTTCCCGAAGACCGGGGCGGAGGCCATGTTGCGCACGGCCACCGGCACCACCGCCGGGAAGGCGGACTCCATCACCCCGCCGCGGCTCAGGAGCTGGACCGAAGGGGCGAACGATCCCGTCCTGAACCTGAACGTCCTGTCCTCGGCGAGCGTCTGGCCGAACACGTCGGGCATGCCCTTCCTGAAGGTGAGGGTGTAGCGCGTCTGCGGCGTCCAGCGCCCCCAGAAGTAGAGCCCGCCCTGGACGGTGTCGTCCTCCCGGGGCTCTCCGGGGACTTCCCCGGCGTCCGCCGGGGCGGAGGCGCCCGCGGCCCCGGGGCCGTCGCCGCCCCCAGCGCCCGCGCGGGAGGCCGCGACGCCCTCCCAGATCTCCTTCTGGACCGCGAAGCTCGGATGGGGCGGCTCCATCTCGATGAAGCCCACGGCCTCGGACATCCTCACCGGGTTGGAGAAGTTGACGTTCAGGCTGTCGTTCTCCGGGAACTTCAGGAAGCCGTCGGCCTCCCCCGTCCCGTCGCGGTCCAGGCCGTGGAAGCTCACCGCGAGCTTCCCGTAGGTCTCGCCGTTCGCTACCTCGAAATCCGACGCCAGCGGCGGGAGCCCCTCGCCCAGGGCGGCTCCCTTCTCGATCACCAGGCGCCACCGGGTGCCCTTGGGCACGTCGGCCCCGGAGACGGCGCGGAGGGGCTTCATGCCGGAGCCGGACCAGCCGGCGTTCCTGGTCCAGAGGGCCGGCGCCCTCCCGCGGGAGTCTTCGGGCCCCCACCTGAAAAAGCTCCGCCCGCCTATCGACTCCGGATCCACCGGCTGGTTGAACATCGCCGTGACCGCGGGCCTCAGCGCGTCCTCGGGGGTGTTCCCGGTCTCCGAATACTCCCACTCCACCGCGAGCGCCGGGAGCGTGAAGCTGGTCTCGTGGGTCCCCGGCGGGAGCGCGGCCCCGGAGAGCGACTTCAGGCCGGGGGAAAGCGTCACCTTCACGGACATGCTCCCCAGAAGCGGCTTGTCCGGCACGAAGGCCAGGGTGAACTGGTTTATCCAGACCACCCTGCCCGGAAGTGGGGGATCGACCGTGAGGAGCG
This sequence comes from Deltaproteobacteria bacterium, assembly GCA_031264045.1. Lineage (GTDB taxonomy): Bacteria > Desulfobacterota > Desulfarculia > Adiutricales > Adiutricaceae > JAIRZX01. The sequence continues at coordinate 4,601 of JAISEQ010000542.1, read as the reverse complement.
ACTGGTCCGCCGAGTCGAAGGTCCCCAGCTCCGCCATGGGCTGGCTGAACATGACCGCCGCCTGGGTGAAGCTCCTGACGTCCCCCCGGGGTATGAACTGCAGTATCTTCAGGGGCTCGTCCGCCGGGGGAAGCGGCGCGGACTGGGCCGCCGCCGCCCCGGCGTCGGACGGGACCTGCGGTTCGGCGCCGCTCCCGGCGGCCTGTCCGTCCCCGGCGCCCCGCGCGTCCGGAGCCGCGGCCGGGGGGGCCGCCCCCCCGCCGCCGGCGGGAGGATCGGAGGGGCAGCCGGCCAGCGCCAGGGCCAGGAGCAGGAGCGGGATGACGCGGAAGAAGGCCCGGAGGCGGAAATTTGCGAAGTGTGTCCGGTATCTCATGTGTCACCAGCTTCTCTGACAGGCCGTCTGGACTCGGCCGGAACGGGGGAAGGCCGCCTGCGGCCCGGGCGGCACGGAAAATACCGGGACCGCGGGGCCGATCCTTATAAAGTGCAAATTCTAGCGGGTTGCCCGGGCCGTTTCAAGGCCCGGACCGGCTCCTCCCCCTTTCGCCCGCGCCGACCGGAACTGCCCCCGGACCCCGCAGGCGGCGGGAGGAAAGGGGCGGCCGGACCGAAGCGGCCGCCGGGCCGAAACCCTGCCCGGACCGCGGAAGGCCCCCGGGCGGTCCGGGCCGAAATCCGCCGCGCACGGAACCGGGCCTTTCCCGGGGCAGACGCCGGGCGAACGGGAGGGAACGACGGCGGGACCGGAAGCGGTCGGGGGACAACCTGCGAAAGGGGGGGACGACGTCGGGACCGGAAGCGGCCGGAGGACAACCTGCGAAAGGGGGGGACGACGGCGGGACCGGAAGCGGCCGGAGGACAACCTGCGAAAGGGGGGGGCAGGGAGCGGGCACGGGCCTCGCCGGCGAAGCCCGGCCTTAAGCCTGTACCGCGAAATGCCGCGTCCGGGCGCCGGGACGTCGGAAATTCGACCCCGGCGCGTCAGGCCCCGAAGGCCAGCTCCAGGAGAGCGGCCCTCACGGCGTCCATGCCGCCCCGGCGTGCCGTGGGGTGGACCCGGTTGCACAGGAGGACCAGGGCCCCGCAGCCCGCGGGATCGAACCAGACGGCGGTCCCGGTGTAGCCCTTGTGGCCGAAGAGGACGCCCCGCCCCGAGGGGGCCGCCGTCGCGTCGAAACCCAGTCCCCTCCGCCCCTCCTCGTTTTCCGGACCCTGGAGGCTCAGGAACTCCGTCACGGTCCGGCGGGACACGGTTCCGCCGCTTCCCCGGAAGCTCTCCAGCCAGGAATCGACGACCCGCATGACGTCCGCCGCCCTCGCGAACAGCCCGGCGTGTCCGGCGGCGCCCCCGAGCCAGGCGGCGTTGTCGTCGTGGACGCGGCCCGGCGGGACCGGCCCCAGGATCGGAACCCCGGGCCAGCCTGTCGGCCCCCCGCACCTGAACCCGTCCTCCGTGGGGGCCACGGGAAGGCCCCCGCCCTTTCCGGGCGGGCCGTCCCCCGCGGCGCCGGAGTCCGTTTCCCCCCGGGCGAACCCCCCTGCCGCGAGCGGCCCGAAACCCGACCCCCCGAGCCCCAGGGGGCCGGCAACCTCCCGCCGGAAGAGCTCGTCCAGCGGGCCGCCCAGGAGCTCCTCCGCCAGGAAGCCCAGGAGCATGAAGCCGAGATCGCTGTAGAGCGTTCCGGAACCCTGGGGGAAGAGGGGCCTCTCCCTCAGTATCGCCTCCCTCGCCAGCCCCGACCTCTCCTCCCGCGTCGTCCCGCCCAGAAGATACAGGGGCCTCCAGGCCGGGAGCCCGGAACGGTGGGAGAGGAGGTTCCGGATGGTCAGCGAGACGGTGTCGGAAGGGCCCGTCCATCCGAACGAGGCGAGGGGGGCGTCCAGCCCGCCCGTGAGCCCCCGATCGCTCGCGGCCATCACGAGGGCCGTGGTGGACAGGATCTTCGTGACAGACGCCAGATCGTAGACGGCATCCCCGGTGACCGGCGCGATCTGCCTGGTCACGCCCAGATTTCCGAAAGCCCTCAATGCCCAGCCGGATTCGGCGGTTCCGCCGCGGATGGCCAGGACGCCGCCGGGCATGATCCCTGCGCGGACGCATTTTTCCAGATACGCGGAGATATCGTCCGGCCGGGAAGCGCCGCCGCCGGAAGTTTCACCGCCTTCGGAAGCGCCGCCGCTCTCGATAGTTTCGTTTCTGATGGCCTGGTCCTTCGTGAAGGCTAAATGGGGATGAGACAGGACTTTACGATGATTGCGGAATTGGAGGATGGTCAACGGCAGCGGGATTGGACGGCATATTCTGACAGTATTTACGAAGAATTATTCCATAATGTCCAAAATTATTCTCCACCCGCTTTTCTCGAACTATTCAAAATGACATGTTGATGTCGAATTCAATTTAGTTCCTCCATCCTAATCAGGTTTTCAGGGCGCAAAGCTTTCCTCGTGCCGTCAGGTCTCTCCGTCGGGTCATCATTGATTCAGACGGTTCCCCATTGACACCCGCCGACTGCAATATATTTTTACAGCTGCCTTGAGCTTTCTCGGGCTTTTGAGAATTTTCATAGATTCCGATAGATTCCGACAGTACCAGATAGATTCCTATAGATTTCGGATAGATTACTACAGATTCCTACAGATTCCTATAGATTCGGATAGATTCAGATAAATTCCGGAGAATCGTCAAACGCCTGTCAGCCCAAGCCTTTCCGGTCTCTCTTTGCCGTTCCGAATCAGCATGGGCATCCGGTCCGTCTTCACGGTTTCTCCGTCTGCCGCTTCCGCTCCTTCAGGGTCCACCTGAACGCCGGCCTTTCCCGCTCGGCTTCGTGAAAGGGGACCCGGGCGCGGGACGCCCCAACCGAACCCCGCGTCCGCAGGCCTTCAGGGACGATGCCCTTGACGGGACCCGCCCGCGTCTCCGGCCGACCCCGACTTGCCGACTCGTGGAACTGCCGCAGGCCGTCCCGGAAATGAAGACGGCCCCGCAGGCGTTCGGCGGGATTCGGGCGTCCTGCTGGATTCCACGAGAGCGACCAAGATTCCCGAGAATCCCCGTCCGGCCCGGAAAACTCCGCCCGTGCCGCTCCCAGGAGAGCCCGGCTGCTCCGCAGGAGGCGTCCCCGCGCCGCACTGCGGCGCAAACGGCTTCTGGACCGCCGGGCCACGCCCCTACAGCGCCTCCAGGGCCAGCAGGTTGTGGAGGGCCACCCTCCGCCTGCCGACCAGCTCCGCGAAGTCCGCCCGAAGCTCCACGTCCAGCATGTCGCCCCTGAGCTCCGAGAGCTCCTGGCGCAGATCCAGGCTCTGGCCTCCCCTGTAGAGCCGGAAGTCCAGGACCGGGCCCAGGGTGGCGCCGGTCATGCCCACCTTGCCTATGACCTGGCCCTCACGAATCCTGGCGCCCGTCTCGATCCCCGGCGCGAAGCCGGAAAGGTGGGCGTAGAAGGTCTCGTAGCCGCCCTCGTCGTGGGAGACCACGACGAGGTTCCCGAAGCCGCCCCGGCGGCCCGTGAACCTCACCGTGCCCGAGGCGACCGCGACCACCGGCACCCCCTGGGGAGCCCCGTAGCGGACGTTCCCGCCGGACTCGGACTTGGGTATCGACAGCCTTTCCGCATCGGGAAAGAGGGGGGCGACGAGGTTGTACTGGAGGGGCGAGACCAGGAAAGGCTTCTTCACGGAGCGGAATTCCATGTCGTAGAAGGCGCCCGCGCCCCGGCGTCCGTCCCGGCGGAAGAACTCCAGCTTCCGGTCGAGGTTCACGACGCTTATCATGAGAAGCACCGGATCGTCCATGAGCCTCTCCTCCTCCCAGCTGGAACGGTAGAGGAGCTGGAAGCTGTCCCCGGCCCGGACGTCGGACAGGAAGTCTATCTGGGTGCTCAGCAGATCCGCGAGCTCCGTCGCGGCCTCGGCCGAGAGCCCGGCGTCCGTGAAGGCCTCCAGGAAGCCCCCGGCCTCCCTCACGGTTCCCCGGAAGGCAATCTGCAGATCCAGCTTGGGGGCGGCGGACGAGAAGAACATGAAGCCGTTGGGCCCGCCGGGGATGAGGGTCACCGGCCTCACCTGGCCGCCGCCCTGGAACTCGATGCGCTCTATGGTTCCGCCCCTGTGCTCGGGGGCCCTCACCACGGTGACGGTCCCCCCCCTCCTCAGATCCGCCAGCGCCCCCTCGCGGGTCATGGCCTCCAGCGCCCGGTTGGACTCGTCCTGGGAGAGGCCCAGGGAATCCAGGGCCTGGGTAAGGGTCCCCCCCTCCGAGACGGTCCTCGTCGTGACCAGCGAAGCCGCCCGGACCCTGGCCTCGGTCGCGAAAAGGCCCTCCTGGAGCGCGGGTTCGGCGGGGAGAGGATCGCCGCCGCGAACCGCATCGGACAGCGGCGCCGGGGCCTGCGCCCGCCGGGAGGACGCCGTCCGCGGGGACACCGCCGCCTCGCCCGGAATGCCCCCCGGCCCGTCCGGCGCGAATATGCCCCGGCCGGGTTCCCTCGCCAGGGAGCCGGAGCCCTCCGAATCGGCGGGAGACCCCGAAAGCTCCGGACCGGCGTCCCCCGGCATGTCCCCGTAGCTCACGGCCGGAGCGGAGAGCGCCA
>JAISEQ010000497.1 GCA_031264045.1 Deltaproteobacteria bacterium | reverse complement strand
GGCGCCGCCGGGGGACGGCCGGGGGCCGCGCCCCGGTCGCGGGCTCCCAGACCGGAGGAACATCATGACTGACCAGGAGGCGAACGCATCGCCCGCGCCGGGGGATGTCGGCTCCGTGCCTTTTCCGGGCCGCCCGGCCGGATGCCCCTGCTGCGCCGGCCGCGCCGAGGCCGGATCGGCCGGGGCCTCGGGCTCCGGGACTGCCCGTGGGGCGGGGCCCGGAGAGTCCGGCGCGATGTCGGCCGCGGGGGACTCCCCCGCGCCCCCCGCCGTGGCCGTGAGGAACCTCGGGGTGTCCATAGGCCGCTACGACATACTGAGGAACGTGTCGCTCACCGTGCCGCCGCGCCGCCAGACGGTGGTGATTGGCCCCAACGGGGCGGGCAAGAGCACCCTGGTCCGGGCCGTCCTGGGCCAGATAGACCACTCGGGCACGATCTCTTTTTCCCCTTCCAGGCCGCGCTTCGGGTACGTTCCCCAGAGGCTGGACTACGACCGCCACCTGCCCATCACGGTTTCGGAGTTCATGTCCCTCGGGCGTTCCCGCTGGCCCGTGTGGCTGGGGACGCCCGGGAGGGTGCGCGCGGAGAGCCTCGCGAAGCTCGCCCTCGTCAAGGCCGAGCACCTTTACGGGAAGCCGCTCGGCGCCCTCTCCGGCGGGGAGTCGCAGAGGGTGTTTCTCGCCAGGGCGCTCATGGAGGATCCGGACATCCTGGTCCTGGACGAGCCGGCCACGGGCGTGGACGTGATGGGCGAGCAGCTCCTCTGCGAGATCCTCGAGGGCTTCAAGAGCGACTTCACGGTCCTGATGGTGAGCCACGACCTGGCCGCCGCCAGGGCCCACGGGGACTGGATAGTGTGCCTGAACCGCACCGTGGTGGCCGAGGGGCCGCCGTCCGAAATCTTCCGCCCCGAGATAATCTCGCTCGCCTTCGGGATACACCAGAGCCTCCTCTTCTCCGGGGGCACGGGCATCCCCTTCATAGGGGCGCAGGCGGACCCGCCGCCGGGGGGGCCGGACGGGGCGGATCCCGTTTCCGGGGACGCCGGGGGGGCAGGCGCCTCCGGGAGGGCTCAGCTGTGAGCCTCGCGCCCCTGTACGACGTCTTCTCCTTCTACGGGCCCGTCTTCATGCGCAAGGCGGCGCTCGCGATGTTCCTCCTCTCAGTCGCCGCCTCCGGGACCGGGGTCCTCGTCGTGAGCCGGAGGATGGCCTTCTTCCCGGACGCGGCGGGGCACACGGTCTTCGCCGGGCTGGCGCTGGGGCTCATCTCCGGGCTTCCCCCGGCCCCGGCGGTGCTCTGCTTCGGCGTGTTCATAGGGCTTCTCATAATCTGGCTGGTGCGCCACTCGAACCTGGCCACCGACACGGTGATAGGTCTCGTGTTCTCGGGGGGGGTGGCCCTGGGCCTCGCCCTGGTGAGCCGCTACCCCGAAGCCCAGTCCAGCGTCACGCGCTTCTTCCTGGGGGACGTCCTCACCCTGGGCGATCCGGAGCTCTGGCTCCTGGTGGGGCTGGCCGCGCTCTCCGTAGTCTTCTACCTGTTCCTGTACAACCGCCTGATGCTCTCCTGCGTGGCGCCTCCGGGACACGGGGGCGGCGGCCGCGCCGACTACGCCTTCGGGGCGTTCCTCTCGCTCGTGGTGGTTTCCGCGGTCCAGGCCGTGGGCGTGCTCCTGGTCTCGGCCCTCCTGATAGCCCCCGCCGCCTGCGGCAGGATGGCCGCCCGTTCGGGGAGGGGCATGTTCTGGACGGCGTTCGGCGTGTCGCTCTTCTCGGGGCAGGCGGGCCTGGCCCTCTCCTACCACCCGTCCGTGAACACCACCACCGGGGCAACGGTGGTCTTCATCTCGATAGCCGTCTGCGGCCTGGCGGCCGGGGTGAGGAAGGTGAAGTCCCTGGGCGCCCCCAGGAGCTGAGGGACCGGTCCCGCGCGGAGGGGGCCGGAGCGTCCCCGGCCCGCCCGGCCGACAGGCCTTGAGCGTCCTTGTCAAAATCCTCAAAAGGACTATAATTATCCTGCGGAATCCCTCCGCCTCAAGTTCGCGCCCGCCGTGAGGATTCCCGCAGGAGTCAGCGTTGACCCAGCCGCTCCACCCGTTCAACCAGGCCTATCTCCACCTGCCGGCCGTAAACGGCTTCACCGCCGCCCATGCCCAGGCGGGCGAGGAGCAGGCGAGGCTTTTCCGCCTGGAGCAGGCCAGGGAGCTGCACCGGGACACTGTTGAGCGCGTGGCGGAGCCGCTGGCCTCCGTGAGGGTGAACCCGATCCATCCGGATCCCGGGGGAAGGGACCGCGCCCGCTACGAGCCGGAGTTCAGGAAGAGGGGCAGGAGGCCGGAGGATCCCGCGCTCGCCCCCGTGGAGCAGGTGGTGGACCGGAGGGTCTGACCGCCCCGGCCCGGCGAGGGGGGCCAGCACCTTTTGGATCTTCCGGCAAACGAGGCCATCCTCCTCCAGACAGGCGTGGAGATCCTCCTCGCCGTCCTTCTGGCGGTGCTCCTGTGGCGCACCTGGAGGAGGCCCCCGCCGTCGGCGCAGGGCCCCGGGGCGGCGGTCCCCGACGGGCTCAAGGACACGATAGAGCGCTTCCTGTCCGAGTCCGAGAAGATAGCCGCGGCCTTCTCCCGCAACCTCGAGGACAAGAAGAACCTCTCCGCTGACCTGATACTCAAGCTCGACAGCAGGCTCGTCTCCTACCGGCAGCTTCTGGCCGAGACCGAGGCCTCGGTGGAGGCGTCCGTGAGGAAGCTCAGGCAGATAGAGAAGGAGGGGCGCATGGCTCCTCCCCCCGCCCAGCCCCCCCAGGACCAGAAGGCCAACCCGGCCGCCCCCGAGGTGCGGGCCCTGGTGCTGAAGCTCCACAGGGAGGGGCTGAAGCTCGAGGACATAGCCGTCCGCTCCAGGCTCCACCGCGGCGAGGTGGAGCTCATACTCGAGCTGGAGCGGCAGTTCGACATCTGAAGCCGGGGGTCCGGGATGCCGGGAATCCGGGACGCCCCGTGTCCAGCGGGAGTTCCGGCCGCCCGGTTTCGCGCGCGGCCTGGGGAGGGGGACGCGCGTTCCGGGCGCGGCCTTCGGGGACAGGGCTGGCGGGATGCCAGAGCCCTCCGCGGCTGCCGCGCGCACTGCGGGACGGCTCTCCCGATTCTCCCGAAATCCCTGCCCGCAGCGTCGGCGCCGCCTTCGCGGGGGGGCTTTCGGGAGGCTCGCCTGCTAGACGAAGGCCCTCCAGATGCCCTCCGAAAGCGCTGAGAGGCCCTTCCGGAAGCCCGGATCCCGGAAGCCCTCCCTCCAGCCGCCGTCCGGCAGGAACTCGTCGGTTATGAGGAGCGCGGCTGCGAAGGCCTTCTCCCGGAAGCCGGCCGCCGCGAACAGGGCGGAGACCACCATCTCCACGGCTATCGCCCCTCTGGCCCTGAAGGCGTCCCGCACCTCGCGGACCTCCCTGAAGGGGGCGTCCGTGGACCACACAGCCCCCCTGGACGGGGCGCCCTCCCCGCAGAGGGCCCCGGCGAGCCTCCCGTGGAGGGACGGGTCGGGGAGCATGGCCGAGGGGTAGTGGGCGGAGGATCCCTCGCTGGAAAGCGCGGACGACGGCACGAACAGGTCCCCGCACTTGAGCTCGCCCACCAGGGATCCCGCGAACCCGGCGAAGAGCACGCTCTCCGCGCCTCCGCCCAGGAGTATCTCCAGGGCCATCACCGCCATGGGGGCGCCCAGCACCGGACCCGCCAGGAAGTGGTCCTTCCCGCGGAGGATGGAGGTCCCCCCCATCATGAAGACGCTGGTCTGGGACTCCAGGGGCTCCGGGGCCGCCCTCTGGAGGGAGGCCAGGAGCGCGGGGGTGGCGGCCAGGCATCCGCGCGGGGGAAGGTCCCGTGCGCCTTGGGGGAAGGGGAAGGGGGGATCCCAGAGGGTGTTGCGGGTCGGGGGCATGGCGAGGGTCTCCGGAAATGCGGCGTCTGGGGGACGGGCGGGAACGGCCCGGCCCCGGCGGGGGCGGGCGGGAACGGGAAGAAGGCCCCGGCGGGAACTGCCGGGGCGGGGAAGGGACGGGGAAAAGCCCCGGCGGGAACTGCCGGGGCGGGGAAGGGACGGGAAGAAGGCCCCGGCGGGACCTGCCGGGGGAGCGGGCCCTTCCGGCGGGGTTCCGGGAGGAAACGGCCAGCCCGCCGTCCCGGGAAGCCCTGAAGTCCCGGCGTTCCGGGGCGGTGCGCGGGTAGGGGCCCGCCCGGCACCGGATCGGGCTATCAGCCGGGAAGGGCGGGGGCCGACCCGTGCGAGAGCACCAGCCAGATGTAGGCCGCGGTGAGGATGATGCTTATCACGAACTTGAACACCCCCCCGGCCAGGCAGCCCAGGAGCGCCCCCAGCCCGGAGTCCGCCGCGGCGGCGGCCTCCTTCCTGTCGAACCAGATTTCGGCCAGCATCGCCCCGAAGAACGTCCCGAGGATGAGTCCGGGGATATTCAGAAAGATGACCCCCAGTATGGCGCCGACGAAGGCCCCTATCATGCCCGCCCTGCTGGACCCGAACTTCTTGGCGCCCATGGCCCCGGCCAGCTGGTCGCAGACCAGCCCGACGGCCACCGCCAGCCCGGCCCAGAGCATGGTCCAGAAGCCGTATGGGCCCCAGTCGCTCCAGAAGCCGTAGCCGAGCAGGACAAGCCAGTTCAGGGGACGCCCGGGGATGATCGGCACGAAGGCCCCTGCCGCGCCGGCGAGCATCAGTATGATGCCCAGCGAGAAAAACGCGATGTCGAGTGCGCTCATTCGGGGTGCCTTCCGAATCGGGGACCGGGGGCCGGACCGGGACGGGGTCGG
>JAISEQ010000472.1 GCA_031264045.1 Deltaproteobacteria bacterium | reverse complement strand
CCCAATTAATGTCCAAGCTAACCAAGAGGAGCGAAGATGTCTCTTGTAAAATGTCCAGACTGCGGCAAATCGATGTCATCTCTGGCTCCCGCATGCCTTAACTGCGGTAGGCCAATGCGGAACGCGTCCAATGATCGATCCGGCTCTCGTCCGAAGATCAGGTGCCTTGCCATCCTGGCCGGGGTCGTGGTCCTTGCATCACTCGGCTTCATTACGGCGTTCGTCCTGACGGGTACGGGCGGGTCCCTTCTCAGCGGACCAGAAGAAGCCGATAGCGTCCGCGATGCCGGAGTCGGGTGACTGGGATCGGACGGACGGGAGCGAATGGGGAAACGGTTCTGATGAGCCTCGCGTTGACGCTGAGATTACGGCTCTGAGACTTCAGGATAATTACCTGGCAAACGAGGCGAGAGCTGATTTTGATTATAAAGACAAAATCCTAAAGGTGTCCGGTTTCGTTAATAGGATAGGCAAGAATGAATTCGATGAAACATATTTTGTCAATATGAAATCCGATTCTCTTCGAGACGATGACAGTCGGCTGTTCGTGAAGCTCAACTTCAGGAAAGGAAGAGAGCGGGACATTATGCATGTTGGACGAGGCGATATCATCTCTCCGATATGTACCGGAGGAGGCATGACGCAGACGGTTCCGGTGTTGAACGATTGCGTTGACTTTGGATACGTCATTCATGACATCGATTTTGAGGTTTTGGCAATACTTCAGCAGTTTGAAGGGAATTTCAGGGATTTTTTGCACACTTATTACGGTACCAGGGTAAGAATTTCGGGTAAATTTCAACACGATAATAGTCACTCCATGGCTTACATAGTGTTGATTGACGACAGCTTGCCGGTGAAGAAGGTAAAATTATATATGGATCGCGAGTACTCGGAATTTGCTCGTCATCTTGATCCTGGTGAAATGTATTCATTCATATGCGTTATCGGATTAAATCCTATTCCTTTGAACTGTAGTCCTGACAACAGAGGCTGACAACGGCGCTCAGGGTGTTTTTCGGCGGCATATGACTTGTTGCCTATACCTTTTTTCGTATTCATTCACCTGAAGGCGGGTCGGGCTGCGGTGGGGGGCAGGGAGGACGGGGAAGGCGGGAAATCTGCCTGACCTGTGAACTCCTTCTTCCGTCCCCCGGTCTCTGCCGCTGAGGCATTGCCGCATTCAAAAGCGAAAAATTGACTAGTTTTGTGCCTGACAGGAACAAGTACAGATATTTTCCAATGGTTCAAGGTAACCCTTCCGCCGGTACTTGAAACGCGGAAGAGAAGGCAACAGTCAGCATCCGAAGACATACGCCTTGTTCTTGCCTATTCTATAGGTCCTGAAAGACTGCTTTTCTTTCAGAGTCTTGCCGGGGCGCCTGTCGAATTCGATCAGCCATCCTTCTGAGGTGTCGCACTTGTCGATATAGCCCGACAGCTGTCTGATTCCCTGTTCGGTCGTTACCGCTCCTTTGATTTTTACCTCGATCGGGTAGGCACGCTGGTTGTAGGTTATGCAGATGTCAACCAGCTTATTGCCCAATGAATACTGTCTTATTACTGAATCGGCACCGCTGTTAAGGACTCTCTGCAAAAAAGCGCAGAGCACCAGAACACAGAAGGCTTCATCTACCAACTTGAACGAGTTGTTCCTAATCTCATTGATCTCTGCTGCTTTTTCTTTCCTCATATCAACTGAAATGTTAAAAACAGTTGCTACTTGTTCTGTTATTTCATTTATCAATTTTTCATTCTGGTTTCTTGCAAACAAGATATCGGCATTCTTCAGCCAGTAATTCTGAAATGCTTGCAGAAGACCCGTCAGATTAAGATTTGCCCCGTCCATCCACTTTTTCTTTTTAATGGTATCGATATCGGGGATTATCTTGGGAGAAAGTGCCCTGACGATTACTTCATTGTATATAGGATTGGCGGGCAAGCAGTCGCTTAATCCATTCTTGCCGTGTTTCAGAAGGCCGAGATTTATGCAGTATTGAATGTCGTCGTCTGTAATCAGTTTGAAATCATGATCCGAGAAGGACAAGGCCGCAGTCATAACCCTTGTGATCCGTGTCTCTTTCAGCCGTTTGATGAGATCTTCAAAATGCGCTTCATTTTTTAAAAGCAATTCCTTTGTTGCCAAGTCAACATGTGATTTGTTGACAGCTTCCGTATAATTATTTTCGAACTGCACCTCGATTATCTGGCGAGCCAGAGCGTTTACTAGCCATGCTTGGCCTTCCGTCCAGTACCAGACCCGGTCTATGGCGTTTCTGTCGAATGCCTGTCCGGAAACTTCCGTATGTTGCTCATACAGGGTACGAATTTGATTCTTTGTAAAGTTTTGGATGCTCATCGAGGGCGCATGTATGTTGAATGGACTATGCTCACCGGTTGTCTCGCTGTCCGGTCGAATTCGTATACGGTAATCATTTAAGTCACGCAGGCCGACAAGAGCGAGAGATTTGGGGAATGCATTGTTTCCGGGAAATTCACGGACGTTAAACCCCTCCCTTATCTGCAATAAAAACGCTAACATTGCGGTATCTGGTATGCTGTCAGCCTCATCAAAGAATATGATCAACTCTTTGTCGAGAGAAGAGCAAATAAATTTTATTGAATCTAGTACTATGACACTTTCAGTATCAGGTGAAAATTTTGGAAGGTGTTCAGTCAAATTATTTAGTATTGGTAATTCTGAAAACTTAATGGAATGTGTAAGCGCCTGGATTACAAATCTGATTGCTTCCTGTCTGTTTTCGGCGTTGGCAACAAAGCTCAGTGGACATAGAAGAGCGTAATAGTTGCCCTCATCGTTAATTTTTTTTGTCAAATTACGTAGCAGGGTGGTCTTGCCGGACTGTCTGGGTGCATGAATGACGAAATATTCATCGTTTTCAATGACAGGCATTATTCCGGGATCGCGATCCAGAACCGGTATCATATAGTGTTTTTCCGGAATGCAAGGTCCTCGGGTATTGAATTTTAATATTTTATTTTGATCCAATTTGATTGTCCTTCGAATGTTGAAAATTGATGTTGAAAACATGGAACGTGGAACGTAGAACATGTTGATTAGGGCGTTTACTATTCGATAATGAATCTGTGAAGATTCTTCTTCAGGATTATCGGACATATATCCGTTTCAAAAGCATATGAAACAATGCTTTCTGCTGGAACGACATATGCCTGGCAAAACGATTTTACCTGACTTGGTCTAATGCCGATATATGATTGCAATCCCCCTTTAGCAGTGAGATTCCTGTTCCCTGACGGAAGGTGGCAGATTGTTTTCAGATGGTCTGAGACAACGAAGAAGCTCGCGGCAAACCTTGGTCCGAAGAGACCGCAAGTCTGCAATACACTGCTTTGCTCATAGTAACCCATCTTGCCACCTCTTTGCAATTCGTCCTCATGCAAATGGTGAATCTGTGCTGAATAATGAAAATTTTTGCACTTAATCGCAATTCTCATTTTATCGCCTCGTTTCGAGTGAACAGATTTCAGCGGGCTTCCACCAGAGACTGTCGCATAATCGGACACAGTTTCAGGATTAGAAAGAAACGAAGAGTAAACGGATGATGTTGGGTATTTCAGATTTGTATAAGCAAAATATGGGACACCGCGATGTTCCTTCCTGCGTGACGGCCGGCTCATTTCCAGGACTGGCGCTCCCCGAAGGGCTCGCCGTCAGGTATCCTTCCTGCCTCCAGAGGCACGTAGTAGACTCTCTGGAGGCAGAGCCCCTGCGGGGGGGCGGCATGCCCCGCCGCAGGGCGGTCGCCTGACGCCATGAGGGCACGGAGCCCCTCGCGGTCCATTGCCCCTCCGGCAATCCGGTACGCCGTGCCGGCTATGGAGCGGGCCATGTGCCTCAGAAAGCCCGAGCCGGTGAGCTCCAGGCGGAAAGTCTGAAGGCCGGACGGCCCGAGCGAGACGCGGAAGATTTTCCTCACGGTGGACTTCACCTCGCTCCCCATGCTCCTGAAGCACGCGAAGTCGTGCTCGCCTTCGAGCTCGGCGAGCGCCTCGGCGGCCCTCTCCCAGTCGAGCCCTTGCCCCACCCACCAGGACCTCCATGTATGGAGGGGGTTGCGGACGGGCCCCGTGAAGAAGTCGTAGGTGTAGGTCTTGCCCGTGGCGCTGAAGCGGGCGCTGAAGCCCGGAGGGGCGATCTCGGCGGAGAGCACGGCCACGGACTCCGGAAGGAGGCTGTTCATCCCCCTCAGCATCTCACGGGGGGAGCGTCTTGCGCACGTCTCGAAGGACGCGGTCTGCCCGGCGGCATGGACACCTGCGTCCGTGCGCCCGGAACCCGTCACCGTGACCTTGTGTCCGCAGACCCGGCCCGCGGCCACCTCCAGGAGCTCCTGGACGCCCAGACCGTTGTCCTGGCGCTGCCAGCCGGCAAGACCGCGGCCGTCATAGGCCACGGTGAGCTTGAAGATGCGGGAGGGAGGGGGGGCACCTCCTTCCTGTGGCGCGGATCCTTCTGACGGTGGGGGGGATCCCCCTCCCTGTGGCGCGGATCCTCCTGACGGGGGGGGGGATCCCCCTTCCTGTGGCGCGGATCCTCCTGGCGGTGGCGCTGGTTCTCCTGCCGGAGGAGGAATGGGCCGGCTCACTTCACGGGCCTGGGAGGGGTGGCCCAGCCCTCGGACAGCGCCTTCTCCAGGACTTTCCCGGCGAGCCAGAAGTCGTACTCGTCGTCTATGTCAACGTTCTCCTCACGGGAGGTGACGAGCGTACCCGCCCTGTTGCCGAAGAGGCTGCCGTTGAAGACGGTCTGGGCGGTGGAGCAGATAACGGACCCGTCGTTCACGAAGACGGAACTGATGTCCTGGCGGCGGTGCTCGGTGCCGTGGGGAGGGAAGAGAAGGGTGTCGTAGCCGGTGGACATGGAGTCCCAGTCCCCCGACTCGAATGCCTCCACCACGCTGTCCACGAGCCCGGGGCGGCGGACGGGGCTGGTGGGCTGGAGGAGCACGGCGACGTCCCCGTCCAGGATCCTCAGGGCGTGGGCTATGACGTCGCGGCTCAGCACGTCGTCTTCCGCGAGTTCCGGGGGGCGTTTCAGGACAGGTGCCCCGTAGAGTTCCGCCACGGCGGCTATCTCCGGGTCCTCCGTGGAGACCGCGTAGGATTCCAGGCGGCGGGATGCCGCCGCGGCCTGCAAGGTCCAGGCCAAAAGGGGATGTCCGCATAAGGGCGTGATGGTCTTGCGGGGAATCCCCTTGGACCCTCCGCGGGCGGGAATCACGCCCAGAATCATGGTCGTCCTCCATCGTCTCTCCGGTCGTCTACGGCCGGCAGTCTGTAGTCGGTCATCAGGTTTCGGGGGTGCCGGAGCCCGTGCTCCGGGGATTACGCCCTGCAGTCGGGAAGCGGAGAATCATAATCTAATCATGACTGGAGCTTTTCGGGAAAAATATCAATTGAATGAAATACAATGTGAAATGATGGCATGCCGTCGCTCAGGGTCTCCGGCGGAGGCCCGGCGGTCCCCGCCCATACTGCAGCGGAAATTCGAGGAACCGGTCGGGATGAAAAGGTTGGGCAGGCAGGATCGTGCCGGGACAATCGGAGCGGAACGCCTTGCGGGGATTGCCGCCGTTGCCGCAGGATACGGCGCTTTCCGACGTTCTTGCATGTTTTCCGGGACTTCTCGGATCATCGTGTCATGTTCCTCGTCTCGTTGTCATACGGGATAAATCATCGCCAAACAGGTTAAAGTCATACGGGAAATTATCGGGAAGAACCGGCAGGCCGTTCTCCGCGGCCACACCAATCGGGATCACGCACAGCGACGGCAACGGCACGGCGGACATCGGCGTGAGGGCGGAATAGTCGTGCGCCGTCGGGGGGGGCGTAGATACGGTAATGCGCGGAGTTGCGGCCGTTTCCTGGAGAATCCTCCGGCAGGAGAAACCTGTCGGAAGATTGCCGCTGATGCGGGCCGTTTCATCCACGTGGAGACAGTGCCCGCCGCTCATGGTCCGCCGGTCCAGATTCGGCGGCACAGGTTCATGTTTGGACGGGGGCGTGTTCGACCGCACGTTCAAGCCCGTCGCGGATCTCCCGGTCGCGGAAACCTCGGATCTCCCGGTCGCGGAAACCGATGGGGAGAGCGCCGTGTTCAACCGCGACATGCGCCCCGGGAAGTCCGCAAGTCCGCGATCGTCCGGTAGTGACCATTTCAGGAAATCGGCGGCCGGCAGATCGTCTCTCGCGGCGATATGGACCGGAACATCCCCTTCCGCAGTATTCATGTTCCACCCGCACCTGTCCGGCAGAATTCCGGACTTAAGTTGCTCGAAAAGCCGTTCGTTTTCCTGTTTGTTAAGCTTAAACGGCATCAGGGACTCCCATGAAACGGTCAGAAAACGTAAGGCGGCCCGGCCAGTGCGTGAAACCAGTTTCCTCAGAGCCTTAAACCTGGTTCCGATGATACTCCAGTATTTCGCAGGATACAACACCCTTCTTTCACCCGGGACAGGAATGTCGTGCGGGAGCAACCGTTCGGCTTGTCTTCATGAAGCCCGCGCGTTTGAGGAGAGAGGTTGTTTGGACTGTGCCTAGCCTTCAACGGACAGCTCCATTTATATCGGGAAACCGCAACTCCGGCAGGGGGGTCGTATACGGTACCCTGCCCGTTTCCGGGTGACAGTCATCGTGATTTGCCGTCTCCGGAGTTTTTCCGGGAAGCTCTGACGTTGCCGTCATCTCAAACGCTTTGCCGTTAATGTATCCAAATCTCTTGACATGTATCAGATTATATTCATGTGCCGAAGGAGCTTCGTTCCGTCCTCCGCGCCCAGGAGCATGTCGACCGTAAGGCATTTGCCGCCGTTCATTCCAGAAATCATTCCCAATGCTCCCTGACCTGCCGGATATCATATTTTTTCCCGCTTAACAGCGGGAACTGTTGGGTGAACCTGTGACGGGCGGAGCGATATTCGTAAATATTGACCGGTTACAGGTTAGGGATGAATGGTATATCTCATCGGTCGATTTTTATGGGTAGAGCATGGGCCGTTGATTAGAGATTCCAGCCATGAAGCGCATGTAGCCATTACATATTGATTTCGAGGAGATCAGTCTGAACTGACATGTTAAACTTAAAATTTTTTCACAGGATCATCAATTCTTGTAAAAATTTATTTTCATCTAATACAACCACAATTTCACTCTTTGACGCAAGGCCTGGAAAGAGTTTTGCCGGATATGTATGATAATCCAGCATTTTGTCATAAAACGACTTAAAGTTGAATTTATTGACAACTGTCATTTCTCGTAAATACCGTTTCCCAGTCTTGTCGCAATCGTAAGATGCTGATGCCTTCCTGCAGGTCAAAGCACGGGTTTTCATTTGGTATGTCATGACATGGCAGTCAGTATGCCTGAAATTTCTGAGTTGCCATAGGAAGAATATCGAACATTTAGCGCTACTGTTTTCGATCCCCATATTCATCATTATCATTTCCATATGAATTCCCATTATCCTTCATACCTCTTTCCATCATAATTTTTTAATATATCATCATGCCTATTTCAATTCATATATCATAGCTATCCCACTCATGCGTATTAATTTATAACAGATTATTATGATAATAAACATATTTCATTTTGATATCTATATTCTGGTTTTGACGTCCATCTAACATTCATCACATTCTATAACTTCATATGACATAATTATGCATAGAAAATTTGTATCTTGTTATGTAAATCGTCTGACGTGACTACATGCCAGCTAGGCTGATAAGCCATTAAACATAATTTTAATTGTTCCAATTGTAATTTTCCATAATTTATCATGATATTTCAGGGCAAAGATATTCAATTTTTTTTGCTACAGCAGATAACAATCTATCGCTCAGTACATGACATTGGAAATGTTGACAAAAAGCATATCGGTTTGGGTTTTGTTTGATATATATTTTTTACATATTGATTTTGTTACATAGCTGATATGTATGATATTGTATCTTAATGTTCATAATGATCATGATTGATTCCACTGCGAAAACCCATTCCATCCCGCAATGCGAAGGTGAAGGCTTTGGGTCACCGGCATCGAAAGCACGTGCATTTATGCTAAATCCTCACCAGTTCGCTCTGCCCTTGCCAAAGCGCTCTGGCCTCTGAAAGGTCAAGTGAAGGTATTTTTTGCAGGGGAATCAAGATTGACATAATTGACACGATTTGTATAATGGTCATAAGGCGACAATACAAGATGGAAGCTAATTTTTCAGAAATTTCTATGTTTCGCGACAAAAGTTGCCGGTGAGGACCAATGACATATATTCTGATTATGTGCTTTGCCATAACATCAGTTGATACATTTTGCGGATATAAATTTCATAATATATATTTAATATTTAGATAATATATTACTTATCTTAAATCATAAAGGCATATCGCTAATGCCATTATCTACAATTAACTGTGTTAAAATTCAATGAATTCCATTGATTAACAGCAGCTACAACAAAAATTATATAAATAAGTTGTCGACAATATTTATCGGCATGATCAGCGCCAGTTTTGCCGTTGATGAAGCGAGGAAGTTTGTTGCCATGTCGCCTGATGATGTTACGTCTCATCGCTTGACCCAAAAATACCGCTTGGTCCAAAACAACCGTTATAGAATTCAGGAACGTATTGGCTCAGTCCGGAGGACGGCACCTTCGGCAGTTGCCGCATCATTTGAACGTGCCATCCGATCATGCTGAACGCGTCAAGCGTTCTGGCCGAAGACATCGGCCGATCAGGGCTCAGGCGACTGAAACGGCATAGGCGCAGTTGTCTCCGGTCCATGACGGTCCATGACGATGCGGGCCGTAACTGGCAGGCGTGTTCAGTCTTACGGGGTCCGGAGGAAACTGCGGCCGGCCGGAAGGGCAGGGGTTCAGGGGACGGGACATCCGCCGGAAAACGGCCCGGGGCAGACCGCCGCACGGGCGGATGCCGGGCCCGGGGAAGCCTTCGGGTCTTCAGGCCTGCGGTGCAGCGGCCCTGAGCCTGCCCAGGCCGTCCAGAGACAGGGATTCCCCGCCGATGCGGGGAAACGCGGGAACTCCGTCCTCTCCCCGGAGCTCCGCCACGAGACGGAGCATGGCGGTTCTCAATATGCCCAGGTCCTTGTAGTACTCGATGAGAACCAGGGGCCTGGCGCCTGCGGTCTCCACGCGTTCCATCACGAACCGCAGCCACCCCCACTCCCGGTCCTCGGGGCACTCGTGGGTGTCCACCCCGAGCCTTCCGGGCTCGGCGGGAAGGTACGGCCTCGAGACGTGGATCTCGACGGTCCGGTCCAGGGGCAGGCGCTCCAGGTACCTCTCCACCTCGAAGCCCATGTTGCACGCCGATATGGCGGCATGCGCGAGATCCAGGACCAGTCCCGCCCCGAAGCGGTCCAGGAACTCCGCCATGAAGTCCGGGTCGCAGACTTTGTTGTAGAGTCCGGTCGGGTAGAAGTTGTAGTTCTCGAAGGCGACGGGGCCCTCGTAGAAGGATCTTAGGAGCTCCATGTTGGCCCGGGAGCGCTCGACTATGGCTCTCCGGCCCATGACGGGACTGGTGGGCAGTATGCCCTCGTGGCGGCGGGCCGACGGCCCCAGATCGCAGCTGAAGAGCGAGGGGCGGGCCTCCTTGAGGTAATGGCCCACGGGCGCGAATTGCTCCCTGAAGTCGTCCTCGGCTATGCCGTATCCCCAGTGGAAGACCTTGGGGAGGGGCGGGAGCCAGGATGGCGGGGACGAGTTCTTCACCTCCAGGACCTCCGCCGCGTCCAGGAGCTCCAGGACGTCCCGGCTGTTGCGGTCGAAGAGGTGCGATACGGGGAGCCCTATGAAGTTTTCGGGGAAGCGGGACATTGGAGCTTTCCTCGGGTCGTTAGGGGGGATTCGGGCTGAAACGCCCGGCGTCCCGGCCGGAAGCGGTGAGTCGGGGCTGAAGGCGGGGACGGGGCGAAAGCCGCTGCGCGGCGGCAGGCGGGGGCGGGGGGGCAGGCGGGAGCCGTATCCCCGAGGCCCGGATGCACCAGGCGGGAGCCGTGTCCCCGAGGCCTGGATGCACCAGGCGGGAGACGTGTCCCCGAAGCCCGGATGCACCAGGCGGGAGACGTGTCCCCGAGGCCTAGGTCCCGGCGGGACCCTGCTGCCCCTGAGGCGGCTGAGGCGTCTGCTGGGAAGGCCTGCGCCCTCCGCCGCCGGGGCCGGGCTCCACCATGTCCTCGGTTATGGGTTCCAGGAGCTCCACGTCCCTCAGGAGCTTCGCGTCCTTGTAGGGGGAGCCGGGGCCCAGGAAGTGGCCGTCGAATTCGGAACCCAGGCGCAGGAACTTCAGGTTGTGGGTCCTGAGCGCCGTGCCCTTGGGGAGCCGGCGGGCGGCGCAGGCCACGCGCCTCACGGCCCTGCGGTCCTCGCCGTGGAAGACCCTCTTGATGCGCTGGCCGTAGTAGAGGCTCTCCCTGGCGGCTGCCTCGAGAAGCGGGTTCGTTTCGGGGTGCATGACCTTCATCGCCCCGGAGGTGATGACGGCCACCTGTTCCGGGAGAAGGCTCATGAAGTTGTCGCCGCCGGGGAGGGTCCTGTCGGTGGTGAAGTGCTTCTCCACCGTCAGCGCCCCCAGGGCGTAGGCGAAGAGGGGCCCCGAGACCCCCATGCTGTGGTCGGAGAAGCCGGCGGGGAGACCCAGGCTGAGCCACTCCGCCATTACGGCCAGATAGCAGCTGGTGGCGGGTGCCGGGTACAGGGACGTGCACTGGAGAAGCGCCGCTGGCCTCCGGTCCATGGAGTTGAGGAGCCCCAGGACCCTCCTCACGTCTTTGGAGGTGGAGGCGCCGGTGGACAGTATGAGGGGGGGGCCGGCGTTCGCGGCCTCGCGGATGAGAGCCAGGTAGTTTATGTCGCCCGAGGCAATCTTGATGAAGTCCGCCTTGCAGGCGAGCGCCCTGTCGATGCCCTCGGGGCTGAAGACCGTCATCCCGCACTGCATGCCGAGATCGTGGGCGAGCTTGGTCATGTCCTCGATGAGCCCGTACGGCATCTCCCCCGCGAGCATCTCGTTGTAGACCTTGTTGCGGGGGTGGATGAAGTCCTTTACCGCGTAGGCCTGGAACTTCACCGCGGGGGCGCCCGCCCTGGCGGCGGCGTTCACCATGGCGGCGGCCAGCTCGGCGTTGCCCGAGGGGTTGGCGCCTATGTCCAGGATGAGGTAAGGGAGCTTGGGGTCGCGGGAGGTGGTCCAGTTGTACTGGTGCCTGGCGGGCAGGGGCGGCTGGCCCTGGGGGTCGGTCCTGGGGGCGGACGGCCCGCCGTCCCCAGCGGGGGGCTCGGGGGAGTCACCGGCGCGGGGTGGGGCGCTCTCCGAGGGCGCCGCGTCCTGCCCGGGATTCCGGGGGTCATGGGCGTCCGGGGAGGAAGGGGTTTCGGGGGTGTCCGGTCCCGGTCCGGACGGGGCGTCGGGAACCAAGGTGTCGTCGGTTGGCAATGTGAGTCCCCCTTTTCCTGTCGTATCGGTTCTGCCGGTGAAGGGTGAAGGTGAGCCGGTTGCCGGGGACGGCCGGGGGGCCGGCTGGAGTGACGCTTGAGGAAAGTCCGGAACTAAATCCAGAGAGGGAGCTGGGTTGGCGATCCGCCGAGGTCTTCCTGGGCGGTTCCGGGGCTTTTCCTGGCCGGTCTGCTCGGGCCGTCCCTGAAGGCGTCGGATGCCCCGGGGCGGCCGGATCCCGCGGCCCGCCTCGCGCGGGCCTCCTGGTCTTGGTCGCTTAAGCTTCGAATTGCGGACAGGGTGTTTCGGCTTCGGGCTTTTGGGGGGGGGCAGGCGGCTTCGGGCGCGGATTGGTGGCGGGACGGCCCAGCGGCCTCCCGACATCCCGCGCGGGGGCGGGACGCGGGCGGCGCTCGCGGCCTTTCGGAGATCCCGGGGCCGCGCGCCCCGGCGCGGCGCACGTCCCCACTATCCTGCGCAGACGCGGGCCGAAAGTCAAGCGGGATGTCTGGAGCGGTGCGGGCCTTGCTCCTGCGCCCGGCGGCGCGCCCCGGGGGCACCTCCGGTCAGGCGGCGCCGGAACCGCTCGCTCCCCCGCCGCTTATGGCCTCCATCTTGACTATCACCCCCTCCAGGCTTATTAGCCCCGAGGAGCTGAACTCGCGGCGGTTCACGGAGAAGAGATAGGCGCTCTCCATGAGGACGGGGCACAGTCCGGGAAGGAGGTGCTTTTTGAAGTTATCCTGGCTTATGAGGTTCAGGACCGACACCTGGGGCAGTGCGTCGGGGTCGAACTCGGTCAGGGCCGGGCACTTGTAGAACCTGGAGGGCGGGCAGCGCTCGAGCAGGGGGGTGATGTTCACGGAATCCTTGGGCACGCAGCCCAGGAGCACCGTGCTGCTGGCCACCGCGAAGGCCCTCCGGCCCACCGAGCGCACCCTCATCTCCCCTTCGGAGTTTATCTCGATGTTCTTGTAGTTGCTCCCCAAAAGCCAGGAGGCGTGGCGGACGTTGTTCTTGATGGCCACGTCCTGGAGCCCCAGGAGCACGTTGCGGGCGGAGGGGAGCGCCGCGGTCCACGCCATGTCCGAGGGAAGCGGGGTCCCGGCCGAAGCCAGGACGAAGCTCAGGTATCCCTCCGCCAGGCGGTCCTCCCGTTCGGCCTGGGACTTCAGGCGATCGGCCAGGGCGGCGGCCCTTCCCCTGGCCAGGGCGGGATGGTGCTTCTCCAGATAGCTCTTCCGGTGGGCACGGAAGGAGCTCCTGTTCCTGTCGAGGTTCAGCGCCTCGAAGGCCAGGTTCAGCTCCACCGCCCGGTCGCGTCCGGGGCGGGTCCTGGACTTCTTCGAGATGTCGGGGTGGAAGGCCTTCTGGAGGCTCCTGTAGAGGCCTTTCAGCACCTCGAAGAGCTCGCGCTCGGACAGTTCCCCCACCATGATCGGGGTCAGGCCGAAAGTCTCGAAGGGGTTGCGGGTGGCGGGGGGCACGGGGCTATACCGTAAGTCTCAAGGTCTCGGGTTGGCCCCGCGCGCGGCGGCGGGACTGGCTCTGGGGACGGGGCGGCGGGGGCCCCGGGGCGTGGGTGAATCCGTAACGGGAGTCCGGAGGGTCGGAAGGGGCGCGAGTTCCCGGGCCGCCTCTCCCGGGGTTGAGGCTCATCCCGCTCCCGCGGGGGAGGCGCGGAGGAGCTCCGCCAGGGAACCGTGGTCAGTCCCGGCGGGCTTCACCGGGGTCAGCGTCACGCGGCCCCTGGAGAAGAGGTCTATGTCCGATCCCGGCTCGGAGACCGGGGGCACGGACTCCCTGAGGCGGGTGCATTCCAGCCGTCCCGGCGAGATCTCCGTCTTCAGGTAGCTCTCGCGGGCGGCCCTCGGGTTGGCCGGGCACCAGACGTAGCCTTCCGACGCGATTTCCGCCGGGATGTTCAGGTTCACTATGATCCCGGGAGGCAGATTCCAGGAGAGGAGCTTCGAAACCACGTCCGCCAGTATCCCCCCGTCCCGGTCCCAGCGGTACGGGGGAGCCTTCTCCGAGGAGGCGGCCACGGCCGGGAGCGGGGCCCCCGCGGCCTCCAGGGCCGCCCCCACGGTGCCCGAGTAGTTCACGTCGAAGCCCAGGTTGGTGTCGTTGTTGATGCCGGAGACCAGCATGTCGAAAGGCGGGTCGGCGAAGAGCTCGAGCCCCAGCCTGGCGGAGTCGGCGGGAGTCCCCATGACGGCCCAGCCGGGCTTCCCGTCGGGCATGGCAAGCGATCTCACCGCCAGGGGCGAGCGGAGGTTCACGGAGTGGGAGCTGGCGCTCCTCTCCCCGTCCGGGGCGCAGGCAAGCACGTCGTGGCCTCGGGCCGCAAGTGCCCTGTAGGCCGCCTGGAGGCCGTCGGCCTCGATGCCGTCGGCGTTTACGAGAAGTATCCGCATCAGCCTCAGCTCCCCTGGGCAGGCGCGGGGGCATCCCCGTCAGGCGCGGCGTCCCCGCCATCCCCGGCAGGCGCGGGGGCATCCCCGTCAGGTGCGGCGTCCCCGGCATCCCCGGCAGGCGCGGCGTCCGAGGCAGTCCCGTCAGGCGCGGCGTCCGAGGCTGTCCCGGCAGGCGCGGCGTCCGAGGCAGTCCCGGCATCCCCGACACCACCCGGGCCGGGCCCGGACACCGGCGGGCTCATGCCCATGCCGACCCTTCCCTTGATGGCGAGCCTCATGCGGGGGTTTTCCCTGTCGTTCGAGATCACGGTCACCACCTTGAGGTACTCCTGGCCGGCCCACTCACGGTAGATGTCCAGGGACACGGAGATCTTTCCGGTCCTGCCGGGGGATATGAAGCTGTCGTAGCCGGCCACCGTGCATGAGCACCCCGGCATCACGGAGGTGATCGACAGGGGATCCCCGCCCCTGTTCTCGAGGATGAAGTCGTGCACGAGGACGGTCCCCGGCTCGGAGACCCCGGCGTTGTACATGGGGCCCGGATCGAGCACGTGTATCAGGGGCCCGCTTCCGGGGGCGGGGGTTCCTGGGGCGGGCTCGGTCGCCTCGGGGCTTCCGGCCTCCTCCAGCGCGCCTTCGCGGACAGGATCCGGCGACGGGGCGGGATCCGCCCCGGCGGAGGCATCGGCGGCAGGGGGCTCGGACGCTTCCGGCCCGTCCTGTGCGGCAAGCATGACCGGGCACAGGAGGAGGGCAAGGGCGAAGGCGGCGGACGCGGCCGTAAGCGGGTTTGGTCTCATGGGTCCTCGGTGACAGGGCCTCAGTGGCGGCCCGAAGGGTGCGGCGGGGCAACGGGGCGGGACCCCCCCAGGCGGGGGCCGGAAGGCCGTCCGCAGACGCCCCCATGGGCGTCCCCGGCGGCCGGAGCCGGTCCGCATGGGGCCATTCTACTACTTCCGGCTGGAAAATGCAGCCCGTCCGCTCCGCCCGGTACGGGAAGCGCCCGGGCCGCCCGGCCGACGCTCCGAAAGGTGCGCGGCCGGTGACGGTCAAGGCCGACGGGTGCCGTCCCGCCCGTGAGAGGGCAGGGCACGGGAGTGCCGTCCGTCCGGAAGGCCGCCGGGAAGGCGGGGAGGAAGGGCTACCTGGCAGGGGAGGGCGCATTTTC
>JAISEQ010000455.1 GCA_031264045.1 Deltaproteobacteria bacterium | reverse complement strand
CCAACCATCCCTCGCCCCGACGGAGCCCCGCCCGGCCCCGGCACGGCATCCTCCGGGCACGGCCGACGCCCCGAAGCCCGTATCCCCAAGCTGGAGCGCCTTCCCGCGCCGCAACCGGCACCCGGAACCCCCGGGGGTCCGGCCAGGCCGACAATTGCGCCCGAACTCTC
The DNA here is from genome assembly GCA_031264045.1 of Deltaproteobacteria bacterium. Classification (GTDB taxonomy): domain Bacteria; phylum Desulfobacterota; class Desulfarculia; order Adiutricales; family Adiutricaceae; genus JAIRZX01. Next base: position 10,073 of record JAISEQ010000455.1, on the reverse strand, counting down.
TTAAGGGGTCTTGACATGCCGAAGGAAAAGATGTAAAAAGAGCATGACAAAGCTATATAGCTTTCCGAAACTTCCTCATCCGCCCCCTCCGCGGGCCCCAGGCCGGAGAACGGCCTGACCACGGGACTTCCGATGACCGACGCCGAAAAGCCAGGCACCCAGGTTCAGCTTCCCGGAGAGCGCGAAGTCCCGCAGTACCGGCGCCTGGCCGATCTGGTGAGGGGCCGCGTGGCGGACGGGACCTACCTGCCGGGCGAGCGCATACCTTCGGAGACGGCCTTCGCCAAGTCCACCGGACTCTCCTTCCTGACCGTGCGCCAGGCCCTCAAGGTCCTCGTGGACGAGGGCATCCTGGAGCGCTTCCCCGGACGCGGGACCTTCGTGACTGGGCTCAACTGGCGCAGGGCGCACTTCTCCCTGAACGTTGCGGACCCGGGACTGGCCGGCCAGGAATTCGCCTGCGAGCTCCTGTTCACCTCGGTGGAGAGGGCGGCGGAGGGCCCCGCCGCCAGGCTGGGTGTCGCCAGGGGGACCCCGCTCGCCCTCCTGCGGCACTCCTTCAGGCTGCCGGGTAAGGCCCCCTTCATGGCGGAGGAGGGGCTGGTGATCCTGGACCCCTACCGCCCCCTCATCGAGGCGGAGCTCTCGGCGTCGTTTTTGAAGGGCATCATCCAGGGAGGTGCGCAGGGGCTTCTCAAGAGCGCGGCCCTGAACGCCGCCCCCGCCAGGCTGTCCGAATCAGAAGCGGCCCTTTTCGGCCGGGTATCGGGCGATCCCGCCCTCCGGCTCGACTATCTCTTCTTCGACGCCTCGTCTCACCCGGTGGCGGCGGGCGCCTACACGGCCCCCGAGGGAGTGCTCAACCTGACCGCGGAACTGGGTCTCCCCCTGGACGCCTGCGTGAGGCGGACGGAGCCGTCTTCCCCCGCCGAGGCCCCCGCCGGTCCCGAACCCGAGGAAGGCTTCGGTGCCGACCGCGGGGACGCCGCCCCGGATCCTCCCGGGGGAGGGCGTCTGGATGCCTGAGAGGGGAGGGGACGTCAGGCCTTCCCGCGGCCCCGGCTGGAACGGCTTCGCGAGGAGGCTCTCCGAAAGCCTGACCGCCTTCAACGAGGGGGAAGTCCTGGGCCTGGTCCGGGAGGCCCTCGAGGCGGGCGAAAACCCAGCGGGGATCGTGGAGGCGCTGACCGAGGGGGCCACGGAGCTCGGAAGGCTCTTCGACTCGGGCGGATGCTACATCTCCGGGCTCATGCTCGCGGGAGAGATCATCCGCTGCGCCATGGAGACGGTCATCCCCGCCCTGGAGGCCGCCCGCAGAGGCGGGCGCAGGGGGCTGGTGGTCCTGGGCACGCCCTCCGGGGACTTCCACGACCTCGGCAAAAACCTCGCCGGCTACCTTCTCCGGGCCGACGGATTCGAGGTCGCGGACCTGGGTGCCGGGGTGCCCGCCAGAATCTTCCTGAAGGAGATCCTCCAGCGGGAGCCCGACCTGGTGGGAATATCGGTGCTCCTCCTGGAGAGCGTCGATGAGGTGAGGCGGCTTACCCGCCTTGTGAAGGACGCCTACACCGACCGCCCGGCCCCCCCCTTCTTCGTGGGATGCGGCTTTTTGGGCCCGAGCTTCCCCAACGGGGGCAGGCGGGGAGGACGCCGCGAGGAGGCCAGGCGTTTTCTTGAGGTGGACCACGTGATTCTGGACGGCTGGGAGGCCGTGAAGCTCTGCAGGGCGCTTGTCGAGGGAAAGGGCGACCCCTTCGCGGGGGAAGCCGGGGAGACGGAGGGCGGCACCCGCCCGGCCTGAGGGCGCGGCGCCTGCCCGGACTCCTTCACTGACAGAAGGCGGGAGGCTGAAAGGAGCCTGCCGTAAGGAGAGGCGGACGGCCAGGCCGCCCGGATACCAGGCCGACCGGAGCGCTGCGGCCGGGGAGACCACGCGGCGGCGCCAGTTTGCAGTTCACGGCCCTGAGCCCGGATGCGGGCGGGCCGCCACTGGTTTCTTCCCCTCTTGCAGGTCCCCTCGCTCACTCCGGGGGGCCGGGGCAGGGCACACAAGGGGCAGAAAGCTCCGGAGCGGGCGCATGCGGCCCGCTCCGGGGCGGTTTTTCAGGGTTTCCTGGCGGGATCGGCAGGGAGCCCGTGAGGTTCGGGGCGGACATGCCGCCGCAGGCGCGGCCCCGTCCCGGACTATCGGTCCCCGCCGGTTTCAACCCCCTCCTGCAGGCTCCTCTAACTCACTCCGGGGGAGCCAGGCAGGATCAAGGGGGCGGGAAACGCCCCGTCAGACCCTGCACCCTACAGGGTTTGGCGGGGCTTTTTTTTTCAGTGGAATCCGGGACGTCCGGTCCGGACAGACCGCAGGCAATCCGGGCAGGCCGCAGACAATCCGGGCAGGCCGCAGGCAATCCGGGCAGGCCCCAGACAATCCGGGCAGGCCGCAGGCAATCCGGGCAGGCCCCAGACAATCCGGGCAGGCCCCAGGCAATCCGGGCAGGCCCCAGGCAATCCGGGCAGGCCGCAGGCAATCCAGGCAGGCCCCAGGCAATCCGGGCAGGCCGCAGGCAATCCGGGCAGGCCGCAGGCAATCCAGGCAGGCCCCAGGCAATCCGGGCAGGCCGCAGGCTGCTCCCGTGTCTCAGGCACTGCGGTCCGGCCGGAGGGGGGGGAAGAGGGCCCGGTGCGGCCCCCGGCGCTACCGGGCGCGGCAGGAACCCCAGCGTTCCGGGCAGGGCTTTCGGGGATCCCGGAGTCCGCGCCCCCGAGGGCCGGCCTGCCGGCAGCGCGTTCCGTCCCGGAGTACCGGCGGCCGGCATGGAACGGACCGCCTCTCCCCCGTCATTCAGTCTGGCCGGGACGGCCCCGCTCCCCGGCCGTCCAGTCCGGCCTGAAGGGCTCCACCGGGGACATGTAGGAGTTCTCGCCTATGGCGCGCCTGACCCGGAAGAGACCCAGGCACTCCACCGGGTCTGCCGCAGCGGGGTTCAGGGTGACCCAGAGCCCCCGGTCCAGCACGGCGGAGATGATGTACTCCGAGCGGGAGACGCCCGTGGCGGGGTCTGCCCGGTCGGTCCAGCCGCTGGCCACCACCCGGCGCACGGTGGGGAAGTGGTAGAAGATCTCCCCGGCTATCCTGAGGAGGATGGCATGCACCTGGAGCTGGTACTCCCGCTGGATGACCCACTGCTTTTTGGGGATCATCTCCAGCCCGGCCCCGGCCCTGCGGACGACCAGGGTGCATTTCTCCAAATCCTCTATCTCGGGGAGGTTCACGTCCACGGAGATGCCGCTGCCGTCGGGGGACGCCTCGAAGGACGCGCTGGTCTCCAGAACCCAGTCTATCTCCGAAAGCACGCCCGCGAGAACGGTCTCCACGGCGGTGAAGTGGCCGAGCAGGGCGCTGTCGCGGAGCTCCTCGGCCCGCCTGGCCGCCCTCCTCCAGCGGCTGAGTCTTGCCGCGTCCGATATGCCCAGCCATGCGGAGACGCCCATGGCCAGGAGGGCCGGCATGAAAACGGCCATGGGATGAAGGGTGGCGGGCACCGCCAGCATCGCGAAGACGGCCACGGCGCCCATGATCAGCGGATAGATCCTGAAGCCCGGCCTCGGGGGCATGAACCTCTCGTAGGCGTCCGCGGGATCCTCCGGCGGAAGCCTTATCTTCCGGTGCTGGTTCACGACGGCATCGTAGGCCTGGTTGAGCCTCTCCGCCTCCCTCTTGAGCATCTCCCCCGGCGCCTCGGTCCCCTCCTGGGAAACGACCGCCCCCTCCGGGGAGGGGCCCACGAAGGGGGCTTCCGAGGGGGGCACGGCGGCCGGGAATCCGGTCGCCCTGGCCGGAACCGACGCGACCGCCGGGGACGCGCCGGCGGCGGAGCCCTGGACGACCGGCGCCGGCATCGGGGGGGAAGGCTGCAGCGCTCCCCTTTGCGGGGACGGCCTGACCCTGGCGGGGGCGATAGGGGCGGACATGCCTGAGCCGGCGGGGGTGGAGGGAGAGGCAGCGGCAAAAGGCGGCAGGGCCGGGGACGACGTCGAGGCGGAGCTCCCTCCCCAGCCCGGTGCCCGGTAGAACACGGCCGCCGGAGCAGGCCGCGCGGCGCCCGAGCCCGAGGTTCCCGCCGCGCGGGCAGGGTGGGCCGACGGCCTTGAGACCGCGGAGCCGGAACCGGAGGGGCTGAATCCTGCTGGGGCGGGCGAGGACGGGGAGAACGCGACGGATTCCCTCGTCACGCCGGGCGGGAGGAGGGCCGGGGACCCGCCGGCCCCCCCCGGACCGTTCCCTCCGGAAGGCCAGGAGGAACGGGCCGGGGACGCGGGAAGCGGCGGAAGGCCGACCCCGCTTCCGGGAGAGGACGCGGGCAGGGGCGGAAGGGGCGGAAGCGCTGCGGCGGAAGCCATGAGTTCCCCGGGGATCGCAAGGGACGGGCCGGCGGCCTTGGGCGTCCCGGCCTTGGTCTTCCCGGCCTTGGCGGATCCGCCACCCGAGTCCAGGCGGACCCGGTGGCTCAGGCCGGTGCCCGGAAGGCCGAGGTTCAGAAAGGATCCGCTTTTGCCCACGGTCACCGTGGCCCCCCTACCGCCGAGGGACAGGGAGGTGAAACCCGAGTTCCCGAAGTTCAGCCTCACCCCGGGCAGGAGCTTAATCGAGCGGCGGAATCTCATATGCCTCCTGGAAAGGACGGCTGCCTGTGGGATCCGGCACGGACCGGTGCAGGCTCTTCCCCGCTCGCGAAGGCTCCGGGCGCGGCTGCCCCGGAGGATGCCAGTCGGATAGGGGGGATGGGCGGCGGGCACGGTCCCGTCCGCCGCGCCGCCGGTCCTGCGGGAGCGTCCGGGAAGGGGCCGGACGGCGGGGCGGCGGACTTGAAGAACCGAGGGCCTGAAGGCGGCGACCGGACCCCGCCGCCTCGCCGGACGTCTTTCGGGGCGGAGCGAAGGGCAGGGCCTTGGCGGGATCGCGGCCCGGACATGCCCCGGAACGGGCCCGCAAGGCGCGGTCTCGCTTTCGGGATCCTACGGTTTCGGGGCCTGAAGACCGAATTGAGACTTCTGACCCTGAAGAAGAACCGGAAGGCTTCAGGGTCTGGGGAACTTATGTGCAGGATAAAGCAGGGAGGCACCGGAAGGCGTGAAGGCGAAGGAGAGGCTCCGGGCGGTTGGGCTAACCATTAGGATATCGATGCCGGAAGGGCGCACTGGCGGGCTCTTCCGTATCGCCAAGTCAGGGAAAAAGGCCGGGGACGTATCGGCCGGGGACGGCTTTGTGCCCGCAGGACCGGGCAGGAACCTCATGTCCCGGAAAGGCGTTGACATACTCCCCCGAAGCAAGCTTCTGGGGCTTTCTCGCGTTACCCAGGTAAAAAAATCATTTTGGACGGGATGCGTCGGGAAAAATCGGGAAATCCGGAATTTAGCCCGGCAGCTCCTGGAAATCCGCCCCCTAAATATCGAAACGCGACCGAAAAGCCTCGTCCGGAACACCGCCGGAAGACCTGCAGACGCCCCGGGCGGACCGCGAGGGTCGTAGTGACGCACAATTGGTCATTCTACAACTTTCGCGAGTCTAAATGAAACCGTTTTCAGTTATGGGCCTGCCCGGCCCGCCTCCAAGCCCCAGCTCAGGGCATACCAGACCCGACTCACCCCGCTTCCGCGCCGGAGGCTTCCGCTCCGGAGCCCTCCCGGCCCCCGGAGCGGGCTTTCCCCGCCGGAACGCTCCCTTGCCGGTCCGATGTCCGGCAGACACTGTCCGGTTCCCGGCGTCTATCCCCTGACCGGCTCCCTCGGCAGGCAGGTTCCGGGCCCGCTTCAGGGCCGACAGGCAGGTTCCGGGCCCGCTTCAGGGCCGGCCGGAGGCCGTGCCGCAGGCCCCCCTCTCGGCGGACGCTCCTCCGGGGCGGCGAGCTTCCGGGACCGGGACGTCACGACCGCCGACTCCCGGGGACGTCCCCGTCGCCTCCCCCGGGAAAGGCCATGCTTCGCCCGAGCCGCAGGCAACGGGGAGACGGGCGGAGCCCGGCGAATCCCCGGAGGTTCAAGGAGCTTTACCCCGGAAGAGGGCAAAATGTCTGCAAGCCGGAGCTTTCGGGACAGGCCGCGGCGATGGGGGGGGCAGGACCCGGGACGCCGCTCACCTGACCTCCGGGCCCGTCCGTTCCCTTGTAAAAAGGGGGCCGGATGTGCTATTTACACTGTTAAACCATGCGTTTTGATCCCGTTGTCCGCCCGGAAAGGCCATCCCTCCCGGATCCGCCGGACCTACCCCCGATTCCGCCTCACGGCGCATCCTCCCCCGTAACCGCAGGACCCCCATGATCAGCACCCTCATCTTCGACATTGACCTCACGCTGGTCGACTCGCTCGAGACCTGCGTAAAGGGGACCAACTTGCTGGCCAGGGAGTTCGGGCTCCCAGAGAAGGGGGACGGGGAGGTCCTGGCGAACATAAGCCTCCCCATCGTGCCCTTCTGGGAAGCCATGTGGGGCCGCTTCGAGCCGGAGTGGCAGAGCTTCTTCGACGCGAACATCATGCCGAAGCTGGACCTGAACCGGCCGCTGTACCCAGGCACGGAGAAGGTCCTTTCGGAGGCCAGGAAGCGGGGGATCACCCTCGCCGTGGCAACCAACCGCACCGACCCGTGGCTGGATCTGGCCGATATGGGCATAGCCCAGTACTTCGACACGGCGGTGGGCCCGGGTGCCGGCGTGAAGCCCAAGCCCTTTCCCGACATCCCCCAGCTGGCGATAAAGCAGCTCCACACCGATGCCTCCCGAACGGTGCTGGTGGGCGACTCCGCCTTCGACATGGCCTCGGCCAAGGCCGCCGGCATCAGGGCCCTGGGCCTCACCCAGGGCGGCACCTCCGAAAGGGAGCTCTTCGATGCCGGAGCCTGGATGGTGTGCGGCGAGCTCTCTTCCGTCCTGGACTTCCTGGACAGCCCGGGAGGCTTCATCGGCCGCAGGTGAGCTCCGCCGGGGACGGGCGGGCGCGCGCGTCCGTCCCCGCCCCCCCTCGGGGGGCTTTTTTTTGGTCCGCGCTCCGGAACGGAAAGGTTCCCTCCCCGGTCGGGACGCTGGTCCCGGAGTCCCTGCCGCATGGCCCTTATACGAATGCGAGGCCCGTCCGTTACCGCCAGGGGCCGACCCGGAGCCTCCAGCGAGGCGGGCCCCTCGCCGCACTGCCCAGGCCCGGAGCCCCCGGTCACCCGCCTTTCAACGAAGGCCCCGCCGAAACGGGGCTCTTTCTTTTGCCCGTCCCTCCGGGAACCCGCCAGTCCGGCCTCCGGGTGTCCCGGAGGCCCGGAAGCACGCCTGACTGGCTGACTTGCGGGACATATCACTTCTCAGGGGCATTTACCGGCATTATCGCTTTTTTTATTTCAATTTCTCTTTTTTTATCTTGAATCTCAGACTAATATATAATATTTTCTTTTTTTATCCTATAAAACACTCTAAATAAGCCAAGATTATCTCGGCCCGGGCGTTCCCGACTCGCCCGGCCCCTTTTCCTGTTGCCAAAAGCCTTAAGATCGTATTATATTCCGGGATCGAGCCCATAACTCCCGCCCGGTCGGGCGTGGGGGGAGCCGCCTCGGCGCTCCCCTCCCGCCGCAGGTATACCGCGAAAAGATTGTAAAATGGATCCAAGCGCCTACGGAAACAGCCTCCGCCAGTACTCCGGAAGCATTCAGTCTATGTTCAACAGCGTCTCGCAACGCTACGATCTCCTGACCAGCTTCCTGAGCTTCGGCCGCGACCAGTTCTGGCGCAAGGCCCTTGCCAGGCGCCTGACCGCCATGGAGTACCCGGGCAACTTTCTGGATCTGGCCACCGGATCCGGCGAGCAGCTCCTGGCCATCCGGTCCCTGTGGCCCTACGCGAAACTGACGGGCCTGGACTTCTCGGCCCCGATGCTGAACGTCGCCAAGGAGAAGCTCTCGCGACACGGCTTCGCCGAGGGCGTCAGCCTGGTCCTTGGGGACGTCTACAGCTCCCCCTTCGAGCCCGGCTCCTTCGACACCATCTCCATCTCCTTCGGACTGAGGAACCTCCCCGACCGCACCGCCCTCTACGGCGAGGTCAAGAGGCTCCTGAAGCCCGGGGGCCGCTTTCTGGTGCTCGAGCTCTTCTTCGACTCCCGCAACTTCCTGGCCCCCGTCCACCGCTTCCACCTGGCCTCCTTCTCCCCGTGGCTGGCCGGCCGCTTCTTCTACAGCCAGGGCAAGGCCTACGACTACCTAAGCCAGTCCATCATAGATTTCCCGCACCCGGCCGTCATCATGGACGAGCTGGAGGAGGCGGGATTCAAGGGCGTGGAGCACCAGACATACACCTTCCAGTCCGCCATGCTGGTCTGGGGCCAGAAGCCCCTGAACGGCGCCTAGGGGAGGCCCCGGAAAGGTCCGGACCCATGAGGACTAACCCCATGCCCTGCCCCAAGCCTGCCTGATCCCTTAACCGGACCTGGAAGATCCCGCCGGGCAACGGATGTTCTGCGGGACCTGGGAAAGCCTCCCGGGCTGCGGAAGTCCTGCCGGATCTGGGAGGTCCTGCCGGACAAGGCCAGGAGCCTGCCGCCGCACCCGGCACCGCGAACTGCGGGTCCTCCACCGTTCCGCCGCCTCATGCATTTGTTTGCATGTTTTTTGCCGCTCGCCCTTTATTTCCGTCTCCCCCCGAATCGCCCTGCCGACCTTCCTTCCTTCTCCCTGCTCAGCGCCGCCTGCCATCTTCTGCCCCGCCTGCCGTCCGTCCCCCGCTCCCGGTACGCCCGGACGCCCCCCGCCCAGTCCGCTCTCCGGTCCCGCCGGCATCTTCCCTTATCAAGGGCCCTTCTCGATCATACCATAGCTCATATAGCATATTATTTTGACATATTGCCGGAAAATCCCCCTCCCGGCAAAACTTCCGGCCGGATCCCCCGGGACTTTGACATGGGGCTGCTTTTAACTTAAACTTTTTTTAGTGCCTTCCGTCCGATATTTCCGAGGGACGCCGCCTGAAGGGCGCACCGGCGGAACTTCAGGGGAGGCGCACGGGGGATCCGGTTCCCGGGGGAGTGCGACGGTCCTGAACGGCATCCTTCCCCCGCTCGCTTTCCGCGCGTCCAGGCGCGCGGGCTTCCGTGCCCGGCGACCAGGCCCCCCGGAAGCTTACCGACAAAACGCAGCCACATCCCGGTCAACCTCTTATCCGGATCTTGAGGAGTACCATATGAGCGATGAGAAACTGGACGCCCTGCACCACTTCCACAAGGGCATGAAGCCGCCGATCGTCCCGAAGACGGTGGGCGACAAACTCGATCCATTCACCGTAGTCGGCGTGAAGCCCGGCTTCAACCTCGACAAGGAAAACGGCGAGAGCGCCTTCGAGACCCTGACCGAGGCCTCCTTCCCAGGCATGTGGAAGGTCATCTACTTCTACCCCAAGGACTTCACCTTCGTGTGCCCCACCGAGATAGTGGGCTACTCCAAGATCGTGAGCGGCCTGGACGAGAGGGGAGCGGTCCTCCTGGGCGGGAACGGCGACAACGAGTTCGTGAAGCTCGCCTGGCGGCGCGACCACAAGGACCTGAGCAAGCTGAACCACTGGTCTTTCGCTGACTCCAAAGGCAAGCTCATCGACCAGCTCGGCATCCGCGACAAGGAGGCCGGAGTGCCCATGCGCGCCACCTTCATAATCGACCCGGAAAACGTCATCAAGCACGTGACCGTGAACACCCTCTCCGTGGGACGCAACACCGACGAGGCACTCCGCATCATCGATGCCCTCCAGACCGGGCTCCTGTGCGCCTGCAGCCGCCCGATCAACGGACCCACCCTGTAGGTTCTGAGACGGCCACCGGCTCCGCCGGGGCCGCGGAAGGCGGGAGGACGGCCTCCCGCCTTTTTTTCCCCAGAGTCCGGCCCCTCCGTCCGGCACTCCGGCACGCCCGGCTCCTTCCGGTCTCCAGCTCCGCTCCCTCCGGTCTCCAGCTCCGCTCCCTCCGGTCTCCAGCTCCGCTCCCTCCGGTCTCCAGCTCCGCTCCCGCCGGTCTCCAGCTCCGCTCCCGCCGGTCTCCAGCTCCGCTCCCGCCGG
>JAISEQ010000369.1 GCA_031264045.1 Deltaproteobacteria bacterium | reverse complement strand
CGTCATGACCACATCCTCGGCCCGCCGGGAGCCTTGAAGTTGTAGACGGGCATCAGCCTGTCAACTATCTCGGCAGTGGGGCCGATGTTGAAGATGATGTCGTCGATGTCCTTGTAGGCCCCGGGCGCCTCGTCAAGGGTGTCCGTCCCCGCGCTCGTGGTCCATACCCCTTTCATCCCGTCGACGTAATCCTTGACCGACAGCCTCTGCCTGGCCTCGCGCCGCGACATCAGCCTCCCCGCGCCGTGCGGGGCGGACCGGTTCCAGTCCTCGTTGCCCAGGCCCCGGCACAGGAGGCTTCCGTCCCTCATGTTGATGGGCACGAGCAACAGCTGACCCCGATTCGCCGAGACGGCCCCCTTGCGGAGAATCATGGAGCCCGTGTCGATATAGTTGTGGACCGTCTCGAACCGGCCCTCGACATCCCAGTCCATCGCCTTCAAGATGATGTCGGCCATCAGCATCCGGTTCCGGCCGGCGTACCTCTGGGCTATCGTCATGTCGTGGATGTAGTCCTCGAAGTCCTTCCCGGAGACGAAGGGGATGCCCTCATCGGCCGTCGGAGGCATCCGTTTCAGGGTGTCGGCTATCTCCCTTTCCAGCCCCTTCGCCTTGAGCCCGGCGATTACCGAATACCTCTCCGCCTTCCTCTCTCGCGCGACCTTCCCTGCCGCCTTCTTGGAGTAAAAACCGGCAACGTTCAGTCCCAGCTTCCTGGATCCGGAATGGATGACCAGGAGGTGCCGGCCTTCGCTGTCCCTCTCCACCTCGATGAAGTGGTTCCCGCCGCCCAGGGTGCCCAGGCTCAGTTCGGCATGCTTCAGGCTGATGCTCCCGACGCACTTGAGCCTGTCCAGTCCCAGCTCATCCCGCAGGGGGGACTCGCAGGGGGTATCCCTTACGTTGAATCCGGAGGGGATGAGGCGCCTTATTGCGTAGTCCAGCTTCTGGAAGTCGATCTCCCTGTCCTTGATCCTCGTCGTCAGCATGCCGCATCCGATGTCCACGCCAACCATGTCGGGGTCGACCTTGCCGTCGAGGGTCATGGTCAGCCCCACGACGCCGCATCCGGCACCCGCATGCACGTCCGGCATGACCCTTATCGTCGAGCCTGAGAAGTCCTCCGAGTCGCAAAGGGCCACGAGCTGGCGGGTCGCGCTCTCCTCCAGCCGGTCCGTGAAGACTACCGCCTGGTTGTTCATCCCCGTGACCGTCGTCGTTCCGTTCATGCCGGCATCTCCTTCCACGTCCTGCCGTCCAGCTCGGCACCATTCGCCTTCTTGGGCCTTCCTACCCCGTCCGGTCCCCACGCGCCCCACTGCTTGAAGAAGAAGGGGACGCCCGCCGCCTTCGCCTGATCCCTCACCGAACGGACCCATTCTGGCTTCATGGGCCTGGCGCCGATTCCGGACTCTCCGCCCGCTATCACCCATCCGATGCCGGACAGGTCCAGCTCGCCGAGGTCGCCGAGAAGCGGTTCGAAGGATACGAACCTCATAAGGGCATCTATGTTCCGGAGTTCGTTCAAGCGGAACTTTACCGAAGCGACCTCCACGGTCGTGCCGACCCAGATGTTGTCCGGCAGGTCAATTCGCGTGTTGAAGTAAGCCGCCATTCTCTTCGGCCTCTTGGTCAATATCTGGTACGTGTGTTGCCAGGCCGTCCCGCATGCGCCCATGACCCTGTCGATGAAATCCTGCGGAACCTCCTCATGGAAGAGGTCGCCCATCGAGCACGTGAACGCCATGCACGGCTTCTTCCATTTCAACGGCTCTTCCAGGACTGATTCGTGGAGGGTCACGTCGAAGCCGTTACGGTACTTAGGGAGTCCCTTCTTCTGAAGCCTTAGCGCCATGAACTTCGCGTAGCAGTTACGGCACCCGGCTGACACCTCGGAGCACCCCGTGACGGGGTTCCAGGTGGCGTCCGTCCACTCTATTTTCGTCTTACTCACGGCTCCCCCCGTTCCCGCCGGAGTGTGGCTTCATGGGTCCGACCTCCCACGGGGCCCAATACGGGGGCGGCACCGAGTCGAGCACATCCCAGAAGTAGAGGCCGCTAATCCCCTTGCTCGGCGGTATCACCAGGCAGGACCCCGGCCCTCTCAGGTCCACGGCGGCTCCATCCTTCAGGTCCGGCACCACGTCAAGGCCGTTCCAGCTGAAACCTTCCGGCGAAATGATGTCTAAGGGGCCGTCCCGGGGCATCCTGTAATACCAGTGCATCCCGCGCGGGGTGCGGACGCGCCAGCCCGTGAAGGGGGCGTTCGCCTCGGCCCACCTGACCGCGTCCGCCCCGTCCAGGTCCAGGGCCCAGAAGTCGCCTGACACGGGCCCCAGGATCAGGGCGAGCATCGGCACCTCCTCGGGCGTCAGCAGGTCAAACAGCGTCTCCATCATCGTCTTGGAAGGGATTTCCGTCTGGAACTTCTTCCAGGGGTACAGCGGCTTCTTATTCTGCCGCATCAGTATCACCGACCGCCCGGCGTCGATCTGCCTCAGCGCCTCGGCCTTCAGGCTATCCAGGTACCCATCGTCCTTCTTGTCCTCGCTCACGGGTTCATCCCCCTCATCTCCTCCGGAGTGCCCTCGCACCTCCGGGGCTCGTAGCCCGCCTTCGTTATGTCGTAGCTCATCGCCACGCCCTGCCGTCCCGTCCGCGCGTCCGTGTACACGAGATACTCGTGCCCCCGGTAGCACATGTAGAAGGGGGCCGGCTCCGGCTCCGCCTTGCCGTATTCAACCGCGAATGCCAGGAGCATCAGCGCGGCCACTATGATCGCCGCCAGGATCGGCGGCCTGTTCAGCGCGAACATCACTGCCCCCTTTCCAGCCTCGCGAAGTCGTATGTCGACCTCATGTTTGAGGCCAGCCACCGGAAAAGGCCGTGCGCCGCGCTTGGGGCGGAGACGGCGAATACCAGCCAGCCCAGGAGTGTCCCGCAGGGGATTGAGTAGTTGGATTTGACACCGAAGTAGGCGAGTCCCGCATGAAGCCTTTCGCCACGACCGCCCGCAAGGTTCCGGCATGAGTACGCGCTCGGGAGGAACCACTGCGCTTCCCCTTTCAGGCCGGAAACCGCCGTGGTCGATCGGCTCAGGAACGGGGACATGTGTCCGTCCAGGAAGATCGCCATGCCCAGGCGCGACAGGGGTACGAACATGCACCAGCCCGAACCGGCGGGGTGCGCCTCCGCCCGAAGCCCCGTGTCGAGACGCGCCGTCCCGTTCGGACGGACCAGCCGACATACCTCGACGGTGCGGGCGCGTACCGCGAGGCCGATCGCCTCCACCCGCTCCGGGGGGGCCTTTTCCCAGGTCACGTCACCCGACAGGGACACCCCGACGGGCTCCCCGAGGTACTGGGCGAAATCGCACGGCTCGTCCGCTTCCGCCCCGAACCTGGACCCGTCCGCGAAGACGTGTTCCAGGCGGTTTCCCGTCCCGATCCGGATCTCGGCCCCGTACTTCGCCATTTGGGCCGTGTAGGCCGCCAGGCGCTCAAGGAAGGTGTCGAAGGGCGTCAAAGCCCTTGCCGTTTCACCGGTCATCCCAGGTACTCCTCTATGGCCTTCACGGCCTCGTCCGCGCCCCTGCATACCGCCGCGCGGTATCCCGCCGCCTCCAGGACGGCCATGACCTTTCTTTGTGCCGGAGAGACCGTGCTCCCCGAACGTCTTTTCATTTCCAGAAACAAACCCTGCCAGGGCGGTCGCGCAGCCGCCACGAACAGATCCGGCACCCCCGGCCTCACGCCGGAGTTCTTGAGCTTCACCGCCTCGTGCAGGTGCCGGGAGCCCCCGTTGGGTATTGCGAACCAGAAGACGTCCGGCCGCGCACGCGCCAGCCACTGGCATACCGCGACCTGTTCCGCGTATTCCGAGGGCGGACGGGCCGGGTCATGCGCCCTCAGTCGTTCCAGCGCCAGGGTATCGTTCCGTTCCATCTCCGCCCCCTTGCCCTGATAAGGCCGAACCCAACGGCAGTCAGAAACCCGCTCGCGAATCCTGCCAGGAAAAGCGTCATCATTTCCCCCTTTCGAGGTCGGCCAGCGCCATGGCGTATACCCGATCGAACATCTCCCCCGTCCCGTCCTTCAGGTCCAGGAGCCAGCACATGAAGACGTAGTGGACTCCGAGTGCTCCGGCCCGCACAATGAGCGACAGCCTTCTCGTCCGTTCCGTGAAGCCTATGAGCGTCATTTCTTCCCCTTCTTATATATCCTCAATATCGTCTTGCCCGGCAATGCCTTGCCCCCCGCCCGTTCGCCCAACCTGTACAGTAATCCTTCCAAATTCGTCCGACTCCTCCGGACTGTGATCTGGTCGATCTCGCCCTTCGATGTCATCAGTCTTATGGCCTCCTCAGCGCCATTGCTGGTTAGATCTTCGGCCAGGGCGAACACGTCCGCCTTAAGCGACCCCACGTCCTCCGGGAGTTCTCTAAGGAACTTCAGCACCCTCCGCCTGAAGGCGTCCTGGCGAGTCCAGGACACGTTTTCCACCACGCGGGCGATGTACTGTTTTGCAGTCCAGTCCATGAATTCCGTCGCCCATTCAACATCTTCCAGCTCCACCGAGGCGGGCACTTCGCCGATCCGGCTTGCGGCATGTATCAGGGCTATCTTCCCGCCTTGTTCCGAAATTCGGCTGTAAAGTATGTCCCGTCCGTCCGGGTCGTTCTTGTAGCGCGCCTGAAGATTCACGTAGCGACTCAGCCATTCATCGTACAGTGCCATCGCCCCTTCCGACATCGGCGCCTGGACCGAGATCGGGCGGCTCGTCAGATTGCCACCCGTCTGATAGCCGCGTTCCCCCGGCGGCTTGTCCTTTCCTCCGTCCAGGCGTCGCAGGGCCGCGATCAGCTCTTCCGGGACGGTCTTGTCGGTCTTCTTGCGCGGAATCTGCGGGTCCACGTCCAGCTCCACGATTATGCATCGGCTGATCAACCCTCCCTTGAGCTCGGTCATCGTCATGTTTTCCCAGAGGGTCGATGCTACCCCGGTGCCGTAGACGCAAACGTGATGCCAATTGACCTGAAAGTTCTGCGACTTGTCCGCGTAAATCTTCGAGGACGACGTTTCCCCCGT